>NZ_JBVIIM010000012.1:210953-222682 GCF_055569765.1 Streptomyces sp. NPDC031365
CCTCCCCCCCCCCCCCCCCCTCCCCCCCCCCCCCCTCCCCCCCCTCCCCCCCCTCCCCCCCCTCCTCCCCCCCTCCCCCCCCCCCCCCCTCCCCCCTCCCTCCCCCCCCCCCCCCCCCCCCCCCCCCCCCCCCCGCCACACGAGGTGAGAGCACGTTCCCCGCCCGCGGCCCTCCCGTGCGCCGCCGGGTGGCACAGACACGGGTACGCCAGCCGACGAAGGAGCGCACTGTGAGGCGTCACCTGCGCGCGCTCCGGCGCGGATGGGCATGGCTGGGCTGCCATCTCCTGGTACGGCGCGGCCGTGACCTCGAACTGATGCACAGGGCCATGGGCTTCGCCACGCTGGCGCTGGTCACGCTGGCGCCCCTGCTCATCGTCATCGCCGCCGCCGATCCGCTCGGCCGGGGCGGCTTCGCGGCCTGGCTGGCGGACGGCATGGGCCTGTCCGGCCGGTCCGCGCGCGTCCTCGCGGAGATCATCAGCCCGCCGCTCGAGGTGATCAGCACCACCAGCCTCTGGGGCGTGGTGGCGCTCGCGGCGTTCGGCATCCCGTTCGGCGGAAGCATCCAGAACGGTTACGAGCGGACATGGAACCTCCCCCCGGGGCCCTGGCACCGGATCTGGCGTCAGGCGACCTGGCTGTGCGTCCTGACCGCGTACCTCTACCAGGAGGTGCTGACCCGCGACGCCATGTACGGACCGGAGCGGATCACGGTTTCGCTGGTGACCGGCGTGCTGTTCTTCTGGTGGGGGCAGCATTTCCTGCTGGGCGGCCAGGTGCGCTGGTGGCATCTGCTTCCGGGCGCGGTCGCCACCATGGCGGGCCTGATCGGCCTGCGGGGCTTCTCCTACTTCGTCTTCACCCCACTGATCGTCAAGAACGCGATCAATTACGGCACCGTCGGTGTCGTCCTCATCGTGGAGTCCTGGCTCATCGGCGTGGGGTTCGTCATCTTCGGCGGCGCCATGTTCGGCCGTTGGCTCCTCGACCACCACGGGCACCGGTTCACCGAGGACCTGCCCCCGCGGCCCGGGACGGAACCGGCGGGCGGCGGCTGACGGGGACGGCGCTCGGCCCCGCTCCTCGCCCACCGTTCGCCCGCGCACTCACACTCGGCTCATGGCGCATCGGTCCGCGGACCGTACGGGTGTCACATCCGGTGAGCGACGCCCCGGTTCACTTCCCGGCCGTTCCAGCCGATCACACGGACGACGCGCCGGCGAGTGCGGCTGCCCGGGCCAGCACGTCCCCCCGGAAGATCTCCCGCCCGCGGGCGATCCGGCCTTCCCGATGCGCACCGTCCGACGACCACCGCCGCAGTGCGCGCAGCAGGGCGGCGGTGTCCGCGGCGGTTTCCGAGACACCGAGCGCCGCCATCCGGCGTACGCCCTCCGCGCCGTGGCCGGGCAGCGGACGGTAACCCACCACGGGCGTCCCGCAGGCCAGTGCCTGTACGGCGGTCTGCCCTGCGGCGTTGTCCACCAGGACCCTGGCCGCCCGGAGCAGGCCGGGCATGTCGGTGACCCAGTCCGGCACGAACACGCCCGGCAGCCCGGCCAGACGGACCCGCAGGCGTTCGTTGCGGCCGCACAGCACGACCGGGAGGAAACCGGCGTCGGCGAGCAGCCGCGCGGTCCCGTCCAGCCCCGACGCCGCGCCCCAGGCGCCGGCGGACAGCACGACGGGCGGGCGTCCGGGGGCGTACCGCTCGAAGCGCCGCCGCCACGGCCCGGCTCCGGGAGCCGGTGCGCAGAAGGCGGGTGACACGACCGGTCCGGTCGTCTCGACGGGCACCGCGATGCTCCGGCCCACGTCACGCGCGGCATCGTCGGTGAGGCAGAGATACAGGTCGTTGCCGGAGTGGAGCCACTGCCGGTGGACGGCGAAGTCGGTCACGAAGACGGCACTCGGGGGCCTCAGCCGTCCTCCGGCCCTGAGGTGACCGGCCAACTGGGCAGCCAGATGGAACACGGGGACCACCACGTCGGCGCCCGTGCGCTCCGCCAGACCTGTCAGACGGCGGCCCGCCAGCCGGGCAAGCGGCAGACCGCTCGGGCGGTGCCGCGGTCCGGGGCGCAGCAGGGCACGGTAGAGGCCCGCGTACACCCAGGGGAAGTGCCGTACCGACGACTGGTAGGAGAGGCGCAGCCCTGTGCCCAGTCCGTGCGGAAGCAGCCCGAGGAAGTCCACGACCTGCGGGTCGTGGCCTTGCTCCCGGGCACGGCGGGCCAGTTCGCCGGCCACCGTGTCGTGGCCGGCGCCCATGCTCGCGCTGACGATCAGCAGGCGAAGCCTGCCGTCCGCCGGCGCCTGCCGGCGGGAGACCGAAAACGGTGAGTGCACGCGGTGGTGTGTCTCCCCGCGCCGCGCCGGTGAAACCCGCTCGGCCCCGTTTCGGCGGCCGGTCCCGGGATACCCCCGGTTGTCCCTCCCCGCCGAACGCCGGGAGCGGCCGCGGACGGCGGCTTCCCCGGCGTTCACCCTCGCAGCCGAGGTACAGCCCATGTCTCACGCTTCCTGTGCCGGCACCGCCGCCGCGTCGTTCCCCCGGACGCCCGTCGCGCCGGCCGGCGCGGTACCGGGGTCCGGGGCCGGCACCGGGCGCGCCACCGCGGCACCGTTGCCCGAGGACGCGCCGGTCACCGGCGCCGTGTGGAGTGCCGTTCCCCGGGGGCGCGGCGAGGTCTGTGTTCCCGGCCGGCCGCGACTGCCCGCCCGGTTGCGCGGCGCGGCGCGGGTCCTGCACCGGCGGCTCGCCGCCGTGTCCGGCTGAACGGCGACTCGGCGTGCTGGTCGTCGTTCTGGCCCTGCTGGCCGCGCTGTCCAACGCCGCGGCCTCGGTCCTGCAGCGGCGGGCCGCGGCGGACGAACCGGAGGGCGGCGCGGGCCTGCGCCAGGCCGTTCGCTGGCTCGGGCATGTGCTGAAGCGCCGCTACTGGGTCGCGGGTGCCGGGATGCTCGCACTGTCCACCGTTCTGCAGGCGGCTGCGCTGAGCGTGGGCAGTCTCGCGCTGGTCCAGCCGCTCATGGCCGCCGAGCTGTTGTTCACCCTCGTCGTCGGCAGCGTGGTCTTCCACCGTCGTCCGGACCGCAGGACATGGCTGGCGTTCGCCGCCCTGGCCGCCGGACTGGCGGCGTTCCTGACCTCAGCGGCTCCGGCCGCCGGCCGGGACACCGCCTCTTCGGGGCAGTGGCTCCTGTGCTCGGCAGCGGTCCTGGGTGCCGTACTGGCGCTGGTGGTGACGGCCCGCGCGGTGCGGGGGGCGCCGCGCGCGGCGCTGCTGGGACTGGCGTCCGCGGTGTCGTTCTCCCTGACGGCGGCGCTGCTCAAGGAGGTGACCGGCAGGCTTCCGGACGGCCCGGCCGCCGTGCTGGGGACATGGCCCGTGTACGCCACCGCCGCCGCCGGAGGTGTCGCCTTCCTGTTGCTCCAGAGCGCGTTCCGGGCCGGGACCCTGGCCGCGTCCCAGCCCGCCCTGACCCTCGGTGACGCGCTGACGAGCGTGGCGCTGGGGTGGGCACTGTTCGGGGAGCAGATCATGCTCGGTGTGCGGGTGGTGCCCGCGGTGATCGGCGTGGCGCTCATGGGTGCGGGCGCCGCCGGGCTGGCCCGTGCCCCGTCGGTCTCCGGAGACTGGGACGCGGCGTCGCGGCGTCCTGGTACCGACGCGCCCCGCCCGGTTCCGTAAGCTGCCCGGACCGCCGCGGCCTCCGCACGCGGAAAGGAGTCACAAGCTGATGGGTACGTCCCCGGGTCGCTCCCCCGCCCGGCGCACGGCGGCCGTGCTGACTCCGGTCGCCGCCGTCGCCGCGGCGCACATCGCCCCCGCCGCGACCTGGCTGCCCGTGGTGCGCCGCCGCCTCCCGCGTCTCGCCGGCGTCGGAGACCCCGGCCACGTCGCTCTGACCTTCGACGACGGTCCCGACCCCGGGTCCACCCCGCGCTTCCTCGACGCGCTGGAGGTGCTCGGGGTCCGGGCGACCTTCTTCGTCCTGGGCGAGAGCGCCGTACGCCATCCCCGCGTGGTGCGGGAGACCGTCCGGCGCGGGCACGAACTGGCCGTGCACGGCTGGAGCCACGACCGCCCCTGGCTCCCCGCCCCGGCGGAGGAGGTGCGTGCCCTGCTGCGGGCGGCCGGCGCGGTCCAGGAGCTGACCGGCCGGCGCCCCCGCTGGTACCGCCCGCCCTACGGCATCCTCACCTCCGGGCGCTGGGCGGCGGCCCGTACGGCAGGTCTGCGGCCGGTGCTGTGGACCACCTGGGGCAGGGACTGGACTCCCGGCGCCACCCCGGCCTCGGTGCGCTCCACCGTCGCGGCGGGTCTGCGCGGCGGCGGCACGGTCCTGCTGCACGACACGGACCGGATGTCGGCCCCGGACTGCTGGCGGGCCGCGCTGGGCGCCCTGCCCGTCCTCGTACAGGACTGCCGTCAGGCGGGCCTGTCGGTCGGCCCGCTCGCCGAACACGGGGTGCGGACCGGTCGCTTGCACATCTAGACGTTCCGGGGCGCCCGGTCGTCCGGACCCGCGCCGGCGGTGCCGGCCTGGCGGGTGAGCGCCTGCCGGGTGGCGGCGTCGAGCACCCGGCGGGTGGTCACCGTCACTTCGGTGCCCCCGCGTCGCCCGCGGACAGAGGCCACAGAGGCCGAGGAGGGCCACGGCCGGCTCGCCACCGGCGCCAGGACCGGCGCATTCGGTTTCCGCACGTCTCGATGCCGGTCCGGCCCTCGCACCGGGTGGGACCGCCCGGCCGGCGTCGGACCGACTCATGGTGGTACCGGGCCGCGGCTGAGTCACGGCCGAGCCGACGGCCGCCTCGGTCGACGGGCCACCCCGGAAGGAACCATCTGCCCTCGCGGTGCACGGCGGAAGCGGTCAGGCTGGACATGAGGCCGCCTGGCGACGTACACGCCGGGAGGAGGGAGCTGATCACCATGACGACGCCGGGGGCATTCCACAACCGCCCGGTCCGGGTGAACGCGCACATCGACTCGCCACTGTCCCGATGGCTGTGGCTCGTGAAGTGGCTCCTCGCCATTCCGCACTACGTGGTGCTGTTCTTCCTCTGGATCGCTTTCACCGTGGTGACCGTGATCGCGTTCTTCGCCATCCTGTTCACCGAGCGCTATCCCCGCGCCTTGTTCGACTTCAACCTGGGAGTGCTGCGCTGGGGTTGGCGGGTCGCCTACTACGCGTACGACGCCCTGGGCACCGACCGCTATCCCCCGTTCAGCCTGGGCGAGGAACCGGACTACCCGGCACGGCTGGACGTCGCCTACCCGGAGCGGCTCTCCCGCGGTCTGGTGCTGGTGAAGTGGTGGCTCCTGGCCATCCCGCACTACTTGATCATCGGCTTCTTCCTCGGCGGCGCCCACCTCGGCTGGTGGTCCGGCGGCCTGATCGCCCTGCTGACGGTCATCGCGGCCGTGACCCTGGCCTTCACCGAGAGGTATCCGAAGGACCTCTTCGACCTGATCATCGGCCTCAACCGGTGGGTCCTGCGCGTCACCGCGTACGCCGCCCTGATGACGGACACGTACCCACCGTTCCGCCTGGACCTGGGTGGCTCGGAGACGGTCGCTGAAGTAGAGCGGGCGTAATCGCCCACGACGGTTCTGGCGGACGGAGGGTCGGCGTGGGTTCTGCGCGAGGAGGCCCGGAACGCCTCCCTGGTCGTGGTGGGCTCCTGGCGTCTGAGCACCCGGCGCGACATGTTCACCTCCGCGGAGCGGTCCTCCGGGCGGCCCTGTACGTGTGGCATCCACCGTTCCTCGGTGTCCTGGACGAGGACGCCGCGGTGCGGGAGTGCCGCCGGGTGCTGTCACGAGACGGTCGCGGGCCTCACTGCGAGGTACCCGGGAGTGGAGCCGCGCCACGAGATCGTCATCGGCCACCCGGTGCGAATCCTGACGGAAGCCTCGGAACACGCGCTGGGCCTGGTCGTCGGTGCCCGCGGGCACGGAGGTTTCACGGGCATGCTCCCGGGCTCGGTGAGCCAGGGAACGCTGCACCACGCCCACTGCCCGGTCATTACGGTCCCGGTGCGAGGCACCGAACGGCCCTGTTCCCTGCCTCGGTCGGCCCTGGTGGTGCCGACCGACGCCTCACACGATGAGAGGAGAGCGCCGATCACGGGTGCGACAAAGCCGTGCAGGCGCCGCCGAACGCAAGGGAGGCCGTGATGGAAGCCTCGCGCAAGGCCCTCTGCGCGTTCCGGCCGGTCCCGCCGGAACCGAGGGCCCCGGCGCGCGGGTCCGGGTGATGGGCACCGGTACGGGCCCGCCGCTCCCGGGCGGAGAGACGAACGCGGCGGCCGACGCCACGTCCGGTTCCGGTCCGCGTCCTCCGGTACGGGAACTCGTCGCTGGTGATGTGTTCACCGCGCTGGGCACCTCACGGCGCGGCTTGTCGGCGGAACGGGCACGGGCGGGGCTGAAGCGGTACGGGCCCAACGAAATGCCGCGTACGAGGCGCCGCCCCGTGTGGAGGCAGTTGGCGGCGCAGTTCACGGACCTTTTCGCAGTCGTGCTGCTCATCTCGTCGGGGATCACCTTTCTGGCCTACTGGCTGGAAGAGCCGCGTGACGTGGGCACTCTGCAGCTCGCGGTGGCGATCCTGGGCGTCGTGGTGCTGAACGCCGCCATCGGCTTCGCACAGGAGTACGCGGCCGAGCGGACGGCTCAGGCACTGGAGGCGATGGTGCCCCATGCCTGCCGGGTGCTGCGCGACGGCCGGCGGCTGGAGGTGCCCGCCCGGGAGCTGGTGCCGGGCGACCTGGTGGTGTTGGAGGCCGGGGACGCCGTGCCGGCGGACTGCCGGGTGGTCGAGGCACACGAGCTGAGAGTGAACAACGCGCCGCTGACCGGGGAGAGCAACCCCGTGAGCTGTACAGCCGATCCGGTGGCGGCCGGACCACCGCTGGATGCGCGCAACTGCGTGTTCATGGGAACCGACGTCGTCGCCGGATCCGGACGCGGCGTGGTCCATGCCACCGGTGCGACGACCGAGTTCGGACGGATCTACCGGCTGGCGGCGGCTGCCCCGCGGCAGAAGACCCCGCTGCAGCGCCAGGTGGCCTCCATGGCGCGGCGGGTGGCGGGAGCGGCCCTGGCGGTCGGTGCCCTGATGTTCGCCGTGCGGCTGCCCACCGGGGAGTCCGTGGTGACCCTGTTCGTGTTCGGGCTGGGGGTCATGGTCGCGCTGGTGCCGGAAGGGCTGCCCGCCACCCTCTCGGTGTCGCTGGCGATCGGCGTACGGCGGATGGCGCGCCGCCATGCTCTGATCAAGCAGTTGCTGGCGGTGGAGGCGCTCGGGTCGACCACGGTGGTGTGCACCGACAAGACCGGGACGCTCACGCAGGCAGAGATGACGGTCACCCGGGTGTGGGCAGGGGGTACGACGCATGTGGTGACCGGGGTGGGTTACGCCCCGGGCGGGGAGGTCACCGGCGCGGCGCAGGTGCGCGAGCTGCTCCGGGTGGCGGTCCTGTGCTGCAACGCCCGTCTGGTCCCACCCGAGGACGGGCAGCACTGGCGGGTGCTTGGCGACACCACGGAGGGCGCGCTGCTCGTCGTCGCGGCCAAGGCCGGTCTCGACGTCGGCGCGGCGGAGGCGGCGGCTCCGCGAGTCACCGAGTTCCCCTTCGACTCGGACCGCAAGCTGATGACCACGGTGCAGGAGAACGGCGTGGGCTACCAGGCATGCGCCAAGGGAGCACCGGCGGAACTGCTGGCGCGCTGTGCCGAAGTGGAGTGGGAGGGGTGGGGCGGGCGGCCGCTGACGCGGCAGGACCGGGCGGAGGTACTCGCGGCGAGTGACGCGCTGGCGTCGCAAGGGCTGCGGGTGCTGGCCGTCGCGCGGCGGGAGCTGGACGTGGCCCGTCCCGCGCAGGACGAGGCCGAGTCGGGACTCACGTTCCTCGGACTGGTCGGCATGCTGGACCCGCCGCGTCCGGAGGTCACCGACGCGGTCGCCGCCTGCCGCCGGGCCGGCATCCGGATCGTCATGGTCACCGGCGACCACCCGCTCACCGGGGAGGCCGTGGCCCGGCGGGTCGGGATCGTGCGCGGGCCGGAACCGGTCGTGGTGACGGGCGCCCGGCTCGACACGATGGACGAGGAAGCGCTCGACGCGCTGCTCGCCGAACCGTCCGAGCTGCTGCTGTGCCGGGTCAGCCCGGAGCACAAGATGCGCGTGGTCACCGCCTTCCAGCGGCGGGGCGAGGTGGTGGCGGTCACCGGGGACGGAGCGAACGACGCCCCGGCGCTCAAACACGCCGACATCGGTGTGGCGATGGGGGCATCGGGCACCGACGCGGCCCGGGAGGCGGCCTCGATGGTGCTCCTGGACGATTCGTTCGCGTCCATCGCCACGGCGGTGCGGCTGGGCAGGTCCGTCTACCAGAACATCCGCAAGTTCCTGGTCTACGTCTTCAGCAGCAACATCGGCGAGCTCGGCCCGATCCTGGCGGCGACATTCGTCGGGTTCCCGCTGGTGCCCATCAGCGCGGTGCAGATCCTGGCGATCGACCTCGGCTCGGACGTGCTGCCCGCCCTGGCACTGGGCGCGGAGCGGCCCGAGCCGGACGTGATGGACCACCCGCCGCGCTCCAGGCGCGAGCGCCTGTTCTCCTCCGCGGTGGTCGGACGCATCCTGTTCCTGGGCGGCATCCAGGCACTCGGCGTGTGCGCCGTGTTCTTCTGGCACATCCATTCCGCCGGCATCCCGTTCGACGATTTCACCGAGGACGATCCCGTCTACCGGGAGGCCGTCACGCTGGCCCAGGGCGCCATCGTGTTCAGCCAGTTCTTCATCTCTCTCGCGGTGCGGACCGACCGGCAGAGCATCCTGAAAGTGGGACTGCTGTCCAATCCCGCCCTGCTGGCGGCGGGCGGCTTCGGCATCGCCCTCATGGCCGCGATCAGCTATGTACCGCTGCTCCAGGCCGTCTTCAACACCGCCCCGCTCGACGTCGCCGACTGGGCGGTACTGGCCGGGCTCGGGACCGTGCCTCTGATCGCGGACGAGGTCCGCAAGTGGTGGCTGCGCCGCCGCGCCGACCACCGGAAGGGAGCGCAACAGTGAAGGTGATCGTCGTCGGCTGCGGACGGGTGGGCGCCACCCTCGCCGGTCTGCTCGCCTCCGAAGGGCACGACGTGCAGGTCGTCGACCGGCGTCCCAAGGCGGCCCGGCGGCTGTCCGACAGCCCCCGCATCCACTTCCACGAGGGCAACGGCTACAGCCGCTCCGTCCTCGAGGCCGCCGGTGTCGAGCACGCGGACGCCTTCGTCGCCGTCACCTCCGGGGACAACAGCAACATCGTCAGCGCGCGCACGGCGAAGGAGACCTACCGCGTACCGAACGTCCTCGCCCGCATCTACGACCCCCGACGCGCCGACATCTACCGCGAACTGGGCATCCCCACCATCACCAGCGTCCGCTGGACGGTCCACCAGCTCCACCGGATGCTCCTGCACCGCCATCTGTCCCCCGAAATCAGCTTCGGCAACGGCGAGACCCTGCTCTATCGCTCCGAACTGCCGGCCTATCTGGCCGGGCGGCCGCTGACCGAGTTCGAGGTTGACGGCGAGATCCGCGTCGTCGAGGTCACCCGCGCCGGCCACTCCCTGATCCCCGCGCACAGCACGCCCGCGCGGGCAGGCGACCTGGTCACCTTCGCCGTCGCCGCGACCGCGCTCGGCAAGCTGCGCGGCTTTCTCGACAAGGAGCTGGGCACGTGAACGTGATCATCGCCGGAGCCGGACGGCTCGGCACCCAGATCGCCCAGGTACTCGCCGCCGCCCACAACGAGGTGACGCTGATCGACGCCGACGACGACCGCGTCACCGAACTGGAGGGGCGCGTCCCGGTGGGGCTCATCGCCGGGGACGCGTGTGAACCCACACTTCTGGAACAAGCCGGCGCTCTCACCGCCGACCTCCTCATCGCCACCACCGGGGACGACGAGGACAACCTCGTCATCAGCCTGCTCGCCAAACGGCAGTTCTCGGTGCCCCGCGTGGCCGCTCGGTGCAACGACGCCGACAACGCCTGGCTGTTCGACGGGCGTTGGGGCGTCGACGTCGCCGTCCCCGCCGCCACCCCGCTGATCTCCCTCATCGAGGAGGCCACCGGGGCCGCGGACACGGTCGCCCTGCTACGCCTCAGCAAGGCCGGCGTCGGCGTCATCGAAACGGCCATCACAGGGCAGTCCAGGACCGCGGGACGCGCCCTGGGCGACGTCCGGTTGCCCGAGGGGACGGTCGTCGCCACGATCGTCCGCGACGGACAACCGACCGTGCCGGATCCGGCGGTGCGGCTCCGACCCGGTGACGAGATCCTGCTCGTCTCGCACAACGCGACCGAGCAGGAGATCCACGCCGCGTTCCAGTGAACGGTCACCGCTCGGGGCTCCGAACCGCCCAGCGCCGCTACCGGCGCCTCCGCCGACGTCCTCATGCTCGGCTACCTCGTCTCACCCTGCGAGCTGCGGCACTGTCCGAGCGACTCGGCTACGACCTGGACGGCGGCGGTCTGGCGCGGGACCGTCGACTGCTACCTCCGGCGCACCAGCCACGGCTCCACGCCCAGCGGCCTCGTCCACGGCCTGGTCCTCGCCAAGGCCGGACGAGCCGAGGCATGGCCGTACGTACAGGAGGCCCTGGAGGCGGACATCGCCGACATCCAGGGCGGCACGACCGGCGAAGGCATCCGCCTCGGGGCGATGGCCGGAACCCTGGTGCCGACGGACCGGGCCGTGACCGTGGCGCCCGGGGAGACCTGCCCGCTCGTTCTGAAGGCGGATGATCCGAGCGAATGAGCGTGGCGTACCCGCATCCGCGCCGTCACGCGCCGCACACAGCCTAGGCTTCCGTTTCATGCCAAAGGGCTGTGGGAGACGCGGATGAAGTGGTTGGTCTCGCTGGCCGGTGCGGGGCTCGTCATGGTCACCCTGCGGGATCTGTTCCACACGCTCTGGCACCCCACACGCCACGGTGGCCTGAGCCGCCTCGTGATGACAGCACTGTGGCGCCTCGCCCGGCGCTTCCGTGCGCCCGGCCGGGTGGTCGGGCTCGTCGGGCCGCTGGCCATGGTCACGGTCGTGAGCATGTGGGCCGTCACCCTCGTACTCGGCTGGGCGATCGTCTACTGGCCCCACATGCCCGGGGCGTTCACCTTCTCCCCCGGGTCCCAGGCAGCACAGCAGCCGGCACTGCTCGACTCCGTGTACCTGTCGCTCGTCACGGTGGCCACCCTGGGGCTGGGTGACATCGCACCCGACGAGGGCTGGCTCCGTCTGGTCTCACCGCTCGAAGCCCTCATCGGTTTCGCTCTCCTCACGGCCACCGTCTCCTGGGTGCTGGAGATCTATCCTGCGCTGACCCGCAGGAGGGTCCTGGCCGTCCGGCTGGCTCTGCTGCGCGACGCTGATCCGACGACGCGGCAGCTCGACAGCACATCGGGGGCACTGCTGCTGGACAGCCTGGCCACCGATGTCGCACGCGTCCGCATCGACTTCACCCAGTACGCCGAGGCGTACTACTTCCATGACGGGGAGGACCACTCGTCGCTGGCGGCCATGGTCGGCTACGCCGCCGTGCTCGCCCAACGCGGGCAGGCGGCGGAACGGCCCCCTCTCTGTCAGCCTTGGGTGAGACGTCCCGCTCTGCGGGGTTAGCCTGAGAGGGCACGACAGGAGAACCGCCCCATATGCCAAGCACTGAGCC
>NZ_JBVIIM010000013.1:0-33038 GCF_055569765.1 Streptomyces sp. NPDC031365
AGCGCCCCTTCGGCTCCTCCCCCCCTCACCCCCCCCCCCCCCCCCCCGTGGCCCCCCCCCCCCCCCCCCCGGTACAGGTACGAGGAGGGGGCAGCGGGGACTCGAACCCCTCTCTCCGGGTTCGGCGGGCCGCCGCTCAGCCCATCTCCTCCAGCGCCTTGCCCTTCGTCTCCTTCACGAACTTCAGGACGAAGGGGATGGAGAGCGCGGCGAAGACCGTGTAGATCACATAGGTGACGGACAGGTTCCAGTCGGCCAGCGAGGGGAAGCTCGCGGTGATGACCCAGTTGGCGATCCACTGTGCGGCGGCGGCGACGCCCAGCGCGGCGGCGCGGATCCGGTTGGGGAACATCTCGCCGAGCATGACCCAGACGACCACGCCCCACGACAGTGCGAAGAAGAGGACGAAGACGTGCGCGGCGACCAGGGCGACCCAGCCCTGGGTGGCGGGCAGCCGGCCGTCGACGAGGTCGTAGGAGAAGGCCCAGGCCTCCAGCGCGAGGCCGATCACCATGCCGACGGAGCCGATGATCGCGAGCGGCCTGCGGCCGATGCGGTCGACGAAGATCATCGCGATGACGGTGCCGGCGATGTTGATGATCGATGTGGTGAAGGAGTAGAAGAACGAGGCCGTCGGGTCGACGCCGACCGACTGCCACAGCGTCGCCGAGTAGTAGAAGGCGACGTTGATGCCGACGAACTGCTGGAAGACGGACAGGCCGATACCGATCCAGACGATCGGCTTGAAGAAGAAGCTGCCGCCGAGCAGGTCCTTGAAGCCGGACTTCTCGTCGCGGCGCATCGCCGACTCGATCTCGGTGACGCGGGCGTCGAGGTCGGTGTCCTTGCCCTCGACCTCTTCGAGGATCTTCCGGGCACGCTCCTGCCGGCCGACGGAGATCAGGTAGCGCGGGGACTCGGGGATGGCGAAGGAGAGCAGGCCGTAGAGGACGGCCGGGACGACCATCACACCGAGCATGACCTGCCAGGCCTCAAGGCCCATGATCTCACCGCGCTGGTCGCCGTCGGCGGCGTTCAGGATGCCCCAGTTGACCAGCTGCGACACGGCGATGCCGATGACGATCGCGGCCTGCTGGAAGGAGCCGAGCCGGCCGCGGTAGGCGGGCGGGGCGACCTCGGCGATGTAGGCCGGGCCGATGACGGAGGCCATGCCGATGGCGAACCCGCCGACGATCCGCCAGAAGGCGAGGTCGTACAGCGAGAAGGGCAGCGCGGAGCCGAGGGCGCTGACCGTGAACAGGACGGCGGCGATCTGCATGCACCGGATGCGGCCGATGCGGTCGGCTATGCGGCCGGCGGTCGCGGCGCCGACCGCACAGCCGATCAGGGCGACGGCGATCACCTGGGCGAGCGCGGCGGAGCCGATGTCGTAGCGGTCTCGGACGGCCTCGACGGCGCCGTTGATCACGGAGCTGTCGTAGCCGAAGAGGAAACCACCCATGGCGGCCGCCGCCGCGATGAAGACGACGTGCCCGAGATGTTCGGGGTGAGCCGTCCTGGCTCCTGACGTCCGCGCCTGCGATGTGCTGGTCACATGTACTCCTCGGGCCACCGGCAGCATCGCCGGGTGGGGGGTCAGCCCTTCGAGGTCCAGCGGAAGGTACCTGAAGGTAAAAACAACACGGGAGAGACTATGCTTTCAATTCTTGAAATCAATAGGCGGTCTGCCGTGAGTTTTGAGGCGCGACACAGTGCCGAATGTTCATGACTTGAAGACTTTGGTCGCCCTACCGCAGACGCTGACTGATGACCTTGGACACGCCGTCGCCCTGCATGGAAACGCCGTACAGCGCGTCGGCGACCTCCATGGTGCGCTTCTGGTGCGTGATCACGATCAGCTGCGAGGCCTCCTGCAGCTCCTGCATGATCCGGATCAGCCGCTGGAGGTTGGTGTCGTCGAGCGCGGCCTCGACCTCGTCCATGACATAGAAGGGGCTGGGCCGCGCCTTGAAGATCGACACGAGCATCGCCACGGCGGTCAGCGACCGTTCGCCGCCCGAGAGCAGCGAGAGCCGCTTGACCTTCTTGCCGGGCGGACGGGCCTCGACGTCCACGCCCGTGGTGAGCATGTTGTCGGGGTCGGTCAGCACCAGCCGGCCCTCGCCGCCCGGGAACAGCCGGGAGAAGACGCCCTCGAACTCGCGCGCGGTGTCCCGGTAGGCCTCGGTGAAGACCTGCTCGACGCGTTCGTCGACCTCCCTGACCACCTGGAGCAGATCCGCGCGGGTCTTCTTCAGGTCCTCCAGCTGCTCGCTGAGGAACTGGTGGCGTTCCTCCAGCGCCGCGAACTCCTCCAGAGCGAGCGGGTTGACCTTGCCGAGCTGCTGGTACGCACGCTCGGCGGCTTTCAGGCGCTTTTCCTGCTCGGCCCGTACGAAGGGGCGGGGCCTGTTGCGCGGGTGCTCCGGATCGTCCGGCAGCTCTTCGCCCTCGGCGGGGGGCGAGGGCGGCACCGGCTGGTGCGGCCCGTACTCCGACACCAGCCCCGTCGGCTCGACACCCAGTTCCTCCAGCGCCTTGGTCTCCAGCTGCTCCATCCGCAACCGCTTCTCGGCTCCCAGTACCTCGCCCCGGTGAACTGAATCCGTCAACTTGTCGAGTTCCGCCTTGAGATCGCGTCCCTCGGTGCGGGCGCGGGCGAGTTCCTGCTCGCGGCGGGCCTTGGCGGCCTCGGCGGCGGTGCGCTCCCGGTCGGCGCGGGCGAGGGACACCTCGACGTGGGCGAGCAGCTGCCGGGAGCCGGAGGCGACGGCGCCGGCGACGGCGGCCTCGTGGCGCAGCCGGGCCCGGCGCCGTTCGGCCCGCGCGCGCGCCTCGCGCTCCGCGCGTGCGGCCCGGTCCAGGGAATCGGCCCGTCCGGCCAGCCCTTTGACCCGCTCCTCGTGCGTGCGGGCCTGGAGGCGGGCCTCCATCTCGGTCTGGCGGGCGTTGGCCCCGTCGGCGGCGAGCCGGTCGCGTACCGAACTGTCGGGCTCCTCCTCATACGGCATCTCCTCGGCGACCTCGAGCCGTTCGGCGAGTTCCTCGGCGTCGGTCAGCGCCTTGTCGAGAGCCTCCTGTGCCCGCGCCGCGGCGGCACCTGCCCGCTCTGCCTCGCCGGCCGCGCCGCGCGCCTGTCCGGCGAGCCGGCCGAGCTGCTGGGCGACGGAGGACTTCTCCCGCTCGGCGTCCCGGCGCCGCTCGCCGAGTTCCTCGACCTGGGCGGCGCATTCCCGGCGCCGCCCGGCCGCCGCCTCCTGTGCCTCGGCCAGTTCCTCGCACCGCACGGCCAGTTCCGCGAGCTCGGCGGCGGCCTCGTCCACGGACGCCTGTACCTCCAGCAGACTGGGGGCGCCGGCCGAACCGCCGTGGGCGAAGTGAGCGCCCAGCAGGTCGCCTTCGGCGGTGACGGCGGTGAGGTCGGGGTGGGCGCGGACGAGTTCCTCGGCGTCCTCCAGGGTGCCTACGACGACGATGCCTCTCAGGAGCCGTCGTACGGCCGGCATGACCTCGTCGGGTCCACTCACGAAACGCTCGGCCGGTTCGACGGCTGCGGGTCCGTGGTGGCCGGGCGCGCGGTTCACCGCGCCGCCCCGGGAGGGTGTTGTCCCGGTGGCGGGGTCGGAACCCGACACCAGTAGTGCTGCCCGGCCCGCGTCCTGTTTGCGCAGCAGCCGGATGGCGTCGGCCGCGGCGGACGGTGAGGTCACCGCGAGCGCGTCCGCCGCCGCGCCGAACGCGGCCGCGAGCGGTACCTCGTGGCCGGGCGTCACCGTCAAAAGTTCCGCTGCCGGGCCCAGCACCCCTGTGAGGCGGTCCCGCGCGCCCAGCAACGCGCCGGTGCCGTCCTTGCGGCGCAGGCCGAGGGCGAGGGTTTCGTGGCGGGCCCGGGTCGCGGCGCGCCTTCGTTCCGCCGCGGTGATGGCCTCGCGGGCGGCGGTGAGGGCGGTCTCGGCCTCGGCGAGGCGCTGCCTGGCCGCGTCGTGCCGCTCGGCGAGTTCGGCATCCCCCGCGTCGAGGCCGTCGACCTCGGCCCGGAGCGCCTCGTACTCCTCCTGCGCGGCGACGGCCCGCTCCTGTGCCTCGTCCCGCGCGGCGGCCAGTCGCTCGATCTCGGCCTGGGCCGCGGCGGCACGCGAACGGGCGGCGCCCACCTGTCCCTTGAGCCGGGCGAGCCCTTCACGCCGGTCGGCGATGGCCCGCGCGGCGTCCTTCAGGCGCCGTTCCTCCTCGGCGAGTGCCCGTTCCAGCTCCGCACGGTGGGCGACCGTGTCCTCCAGGGCGCGTTCGGCCGCCTCCAGGGCGGCCTCCAGTTCGGCCTCCTGCTCACGGATGCGGGCGGCCTCACGCTCCATGTCCTCGGGGTCCCGCCCGCGCCGCTCCTCGTCGGGCGAGGACATTGCGCTCTTCACGCGTGCGTCGGCCAGCGAGATGGTGCCGCGCACCCGCTCGGCCAGTTGGGAGAGCTCGTACCAGGTCTGCTGGGCGTTCTGCAGGCGCGGGCTGAGCCGGCGCACCTCGTCCTCGAGGAGAGCCTCGCGCTGGAGGGCCTTCCGCAGCTCGGCCTCGGCCGCCTCCCTGCGCTGTTTGAGGGCCGCCTCGTCGGCGATCTCCGCCTGGAGGGCCTCGCGCAGCCGTACGAGATCGTCGGCGAGCAGACGCAGCCGCGCGTCGCGCAGATCGGCCTGGATGACGGCGGCCCGCCGGGCGACGGCTGCCTGGCGGCCGAGCGGTTTGAGCTGTCGCCGGAGTTCGTCGGTGAGGTCCTGCACGCGGGCGAGATTGGCCTGCATCGCGTCCAGCTTCCGGAGCGCCTTCTCCTTGCGCTTGCGGTGCTTGAGGACGCCGGCCGCCTCCTCGATGAAGGCGCGGCGGCCCATGGGGTCGGCGTGCAGTACGGAGTCGAGCCGGCCCTGGCCGACGATGACGTGCATCTCACGGCCGATGCCGGAGTCGGAGAGCAGTTCCTGGATGTCGAGGAGGCGGCAGGTGTCGCCGTTGATCTGGTATTCGCTGCCGCCGTTGCGGAACATGATCCGCGTGATGGTGACCTCGGCGTACTCGATGGGGAGGGCCCCGTCGGAGTTGTCGATGGTCAGCGACACCTCGGCGCGGCCCAGCGGCGGGCGGCCGGTGGTGCCGGCGAAGATGACGTCCTCCATCTTGCCGCCGCGCAGCGACTTGGCGCCCTGCTCGCCCATGACCCAGCTGAGCGCGTCCACGACATTGGACTTGCCGGAGCCGTTCGGGCCGACGACGCACGTGATCCCCGGCTCGAACCGGAGCGTGGTCGCGGAGGCGAACGACTTGAAGCCGCGGAGGGTCAGGGCCTTGAGGTGCACGCCGCCGGACTCTACCCGCCGGGCATGTCTCACTCCATGAACGCACGGTTTCGCGGGTGAACGCGCAGGGCACACCAGACGTTGAAGACGGTGAAAGGATGCGCGGGACAACGAGCACTGGGCGCCGTGCGCGGGGGTGCGGGCGCTGGCGCGAGGGCACGGAGCCGAGAAAGAAAGAAGGGACGCCGAGGCGTCCCTTGCCATTCTGACTGCTTGGCGGTGGTGACGGGCAGGCCCGACCACTGCTCTTGCTGTGGGTGGAGCGGTGCAGTGATCAGGTGAGCGCAGGCTCCGCCTGGTGTGCGTCAACGCTCTCCATGATCCTGTCGTGAGAAGCGGCAGCCGCCAGCGCGTCGTTCTCCGCCTGGATCCGTACGAGCTCGGATTCCAGGTCCTGGACGCGCTGCTGGAGCCGTCGCATCTCGGCGAGGAGTCGAGGGTCGGAGCCGCCGACGTAACCGAGAAGCGCCTTTGCCATGATGGATGGTCCTCCACAATGAGTGACCGACCGATGCGGTGTGGGTCGTGAGGGATTTAGCACCCGCGATGCTTGGCAGGACTGGAGTTGTGCTGCCGTTCAGCCATGCCAAACAGCTAAGGTGCGCGGGGCTTTCAGCGTCTCACCAAAAAGTTTGAGGGTCAACACGATCACGCCCCGTATTGGCGGACAACCGGGTGCGCACGGCCGGGAAGCGGCGGCGTCGCGACTCTCGCGGGTCCTCGGGACGTGGCGATCATCTTGGCGGTCGACGCTTCCCATGGCAAGCCGTTCTCCGCAATCACCAGGACGTTCTCGTCGACGGGGGCCGGTTTCGCGGGCCCGCCGGACCCCGTGGGCCGGCTTCCGGCGGACCGCGTCAGCGGATGGCGAAGCCGTCGTATCCGCCGCGCGGTGTGTCCCAGATCTCGGTGACTCCGTCCACGCGCCCGGGTGTGTCGCCGGCCTGGAGCCAGTCGAGCAGCCCCTCGCAGCGTTCACGGGAGCCCTCGGCCACCACCTGGACCCTGCCGTCGTCCAGGTTGAGGGCAAAACCACTCAGGTCGCCGATCTCCAGAGCCTTGGCCCGGGTGAACCATCGGAAACCCACACCTTGGACACGCCCTCGCACCCAGGCAACCAGTCGCACATCCTCGCTCATGGCCGCAACCTAACCGGACAAAGTCACACCGGGCACTCCGCCCTCTGGTGTCATGCGGTACCGTCCCGACCCATGAATCTCATATGAAACTCACTCGTTGGTGTGAGTTTTGTGATCATCGAGTTTCGAGCTGGTCGCGAGGGACGAGGCGACCGCGAGGACGAGGAAGGCCAGGACATGGGACGCCACCGACGCTCCGCCGCCGGCCGCGCCGCCACGGGCCGCGCCACCGGAGCCACTCACCACGACGGCCCCTACGAGGGTGGCCCGGACACCCTGAGCGACCCGACGGACGGCCCACCCACGATGGGGACGGCGCCGTACCTGAACCCGGAGGCCTACGCCGAGACGTACGCGAGGAGTGAGGCCTACCTCTACGCGACGACGGACGAGCACGTCGGGTACTCCGCCGGCACCGACTTCACCCGCGGCGGCTTCCCGGGCAGCAGCGTCTCGACGGGTCAGGACCGGCCCGGTCACGCCTTCGCCGGTGACGGTTTCCCGGACGACGGCTTCGCCACCCGCGTCAGCTTCGCCGCCCGCGACGATTTCGCCGCCCGCAACGATTTCGCGTTCCCCGACGGCTTCGCCACCGACGAGGCCGGACGGCCCGCGGGCGGACACCGGCGACGGAAGAAGAAGGCCGCGACACCGGTGCGCACCGGCCTGCTCGGGGTCTCCGCCGCCGTGGCCATCGGCACGGTCGCGGTGGCCACCGGCGCGGTACCCGGCCTGGAGAACTACAAGCTCGGCGGTGACAGCACCTCCGGCGAGGCGGTGCAGGCCGGAGACGTGGCGACCAGCCAGCCCACCGAGCAGGGCGGCACGTCCGGCACCGCGGAGTCCCCCGGCAGGGACGCGGGCACCCCGGCGAGCCGTGACGCCGAGCGCTCCGCCTCGCCCAGCCCTTCCGCACCTCCCTCCGCGTCGACCGCGCCGGCGAAGACCCCGGACGAGAAGGCGAAGCCGGAGGAGAAGAAGCCCGCGGCCACCCCGGAGAAGACCGGGGAGAAGGCGCCGTCCCGCAAGGCCACGCCGGAGCCGGAGAAGAAGACGGGCAACAAGGGCCCCGTGTCCGCGGAGGCCGCCGCCGGCACCGAGGTGCTCCGGCTGGTCAACGCGGAGCGGGCCAAGGTGGGCTGCAGCCCGGTCACCGCGAACAGCGCACTGACCGATCTGGCCACGGCGTTCAGCGACGACATGGCCAAACGCGGCTTCTTCGACCACACGGACCCCGACGGCGACACCCCGTGGGACCGGGCCAGGACGGCCGGCGTCAGCGGCCTCGGCGGCGAGAACATAGCCCGGGGCCAGGCCGACGCGGAGGCCGTGATGCAGGCATGGATGGACAGCCCCGGCCACAAGGCGAACATACTGAACTGCGACTTCAAGACACTCGGTGTCGGCGTCCACATGGGTCCGGGCGGCCCGTGGTGGACCCAGAACTTCGGCTACTGAGACAACCGCGGGTCAGAGACCTGATCCTGTCCCCGGGCCGTCTCCGGGCCGTCTTCCGCAGGACCCTCGTCCTGAAAGACGCGATCCACGGCGGCCCGGGTCCGGGTCTCACTGGACGGCGTCAGGTACGTGTACGTCCGCAGGGTGAAGCCGGGGTCATGGTGGCCCACGTATTCGCTCAGAGCCTTGGTGCCCTCCCCGTTCGGGCCTGAGGCGAACCGAGCGCCACGCTAACTGTGGGTTAGCGCAATCTGTCAGTGGGCGCTGTTCTGAAGTAGCCTGGTAGGTATGACGACCACGAAGCCGCGTTCGGAGGGGCAGGAGCTCCCCTTCAACGTGTTCGCCAAGGCGTGTCCGTCGCGCGGCACGCTGGAGCATGTGACCGGGCGGTGGGGCGGGCTGACGCTGGGCGCGCTGTACGAGGGCTCTCTGCGGTTCAACGAGCTGCGGCGGCGGGTCGACGGTGTGAGCGAGAAGATGCTGTCCCAGACGCTGCACGCGCTGGAGCGCGATGGTCTGGTGTACCGGGAGGCCCAGCCCACGAATCCGCCCCGCGTGGATTACGAACTGACCCCGCTGGGCCGCGAGGTGGCGGAGCGTCTGCTGTCCCTCATCCGGTACGTCGAGGGCAGCATGGACACCGTGCTGCGGGCCCGCGAGCGCTACGACGAGGCGCGCGGCGCCCGCTGACACCTCGGGCAGAAGTAGCTGGACCGGTTCATCCATGCCCGCCGGCGCATCGGTGTACCGCAGCGACGGCAGGGCAGCCCTGCGCGGCCGTAGGCGTCCAGGGAGCGGTCGAAGTAGCCGGACTCGCCGTTGACGTTGACGTAGAGGCTGTCGAAGCTGGTGCCTCCCGCGGTGAGGGCCGCGTTCATGACGTCCCGGACGTGTCCCAGGAGGAGCAGGGTGCGCGGGAGGGTGAAGCCGGCCGTCGGGCGTTCGTAGTGGATGCGGGCGCGCCACAGCGCCTCGTCGGCGTAGATGTTGCCGACGCCGCTGATCAGCGACTGGTCGAGCAGGGCACGCTTGATGGTGGTCCGCTTGCGGCGCAGGGCCCGGTGGAAGGCCTCGTCGTCGAACAGCGGGTCGAGGGGGTCGCGGGCGATGTGGGCGATGACGTCGGGCAGGCCGTCGGGGGTGTTGTCGTGCAGCGACAGTCCGCCGAAGGTGCGCTGGTCGACGAACCGGAGTTCGGTGTCCAGGGTGTCGCTGAAGCGGACGCGGACACGGAGGTGTTTCTCGTCCGGCGCCACGTGCGGCTGGACCAGCAGCTGTCCGCTCATGCCGAGGTGGGCCAGCACGGATTGGCCGGTGTCCTCCAGGGGCAGCCAGAGGTACTTGCCGCGGCGGCTGGGCAGGCCGATGCGGTTGCCCTCGAGCCGGTGTGCGAAGTCCTCCCCGCCGGCGGTATGGCGTCGCACCGCGCGCGGGTGCAGCACCTCGGCCTCGGCGACCGTCCGGTGGGCGACCCACCGCTCGAGTCCGCGCCGCACGACCTCGACCTCGGGCAGCTCGGGCATGGTCTCCCTCCATGAACCGGAGTGTCCCGGTGTTTCAGAGCCTGTCCACAACGCCTCCCGGACTGCCGGAAGGGCGTGGGCGGTGCCCCGTCCGCCTGCTCATCGACGGACGGCTTCCCCGCGCTCGACTGTGCTCGCGCGGGAGGCCGCCCTTTTACGGGGGATACCCTTCTCCGCGCCCACCCGAGCCGGTTCGGTGACGCCGACGAGCGTTCCGGGGCCCGGTCCGCCGGGCGGGCTTCGGCGCCGAGCGCCCGTCCCCGGACGGGGGCGGGCGCTCGGATCGCACTGTCGTCAGGCGGAGGCCGACGGGGCGTCGGCGTTCTCGCTGCCGGAGGCTTCGGCTTCGGCGGCCTGGACGGCCTCTTCGGCCTCCGCCGCCGCCTTGGCCCGCTCGTCCGCCGCGGCCCTGATGGACCGCCACGCGGACTCGGCGGCCTGCTGCTCCGCCTCCTTCTTGCTGCGGCCGGTGCCGGTGCCGTACGAGACGCCTCCGACGCGGGCGGCAGCAGTGAAGGTCTTCTCATGATCCGGCCCGGTCTCCGTGACCAGGTACTCGGGCACACCGAGCCCTTCGGTCGCGGTGAGCTCCTGGAGACTGGTCTTCCAGTCCAGGCCGGCACCGAGGTTCGACGACTTCTCGATCAGGGGGTCGAACAGGCGGTGCACCAGCTCCGCCGCCGAGTCCAGGCCCCTGTCGAGATAGACGGCGCCGATCACCGCTTCCAGGGTGTCGGCGAGGATGGATGCCTTGTCCCGGCCTCCCGTGCCCTCTTCACCGCGGCCGAGCCGGATGAAGGAGCCCAGTTCGAGCCCGCGGCCCACTTCCGCAAGCGCACGCGAGTTGACCACCGCGGCCCGCAGCTTGGCCAGCTGGCCTTCGGGCAGATCGGGGTGGATGCGGTACAGCGTGTCCGTGACGACGAGACCGAGCACGGAGTCCCCGAGGAACTCCAGTCGCTCGTTCGTCGGCAGACCGCCGTTCTCGTACGCGTACGAACGGTGGGTCAGCGCTCGCACCAGAAGGGCGGACTCGACGTGGTAGCCGAGCCGCCCTTCCAGAAGCGTGTGGGACGAGGCCTGGTTGTCCGCAGAGTTCTTCTTCGGCGTAGACACAGTGCCTCTCACCAGCCGCTCAGACCTCGAGGACCTGGCGCTTGTTGTAAGTGCCGCAAGACGGGCACGCGATGTGCTGCTGCTTGGGCTCGTGGCAGCGCTCACACGCAACCAGGGTGGGGACCGCAGCCTTCCACTGCGACCGGCGGTGGCGCGTGTTGCTGCGCGACATCTTCCGCTTCGGAACAGCCACGGCTACTTCTCCTGCTTCTCGTCGACGCCCGGTTCGGCGCCGCTCATCTCGTCCTTCTCGCCGTCCGTCATGGTGTCGGCGAGTCCCTGCAGTGCCGCCCAACGGATGTCGACGGCATCATGGTGGTGGTCCGGGTCGTCAGCGAGCCGTGCTCCGCACTCGGAACACAGACCCGGGCAGTCTTCCTGGCACACCGGCTGCATCGGCAGTGCGAGCACCACCGCATCACGCAGCACCGGCTCGAGGTCGAACAGGCCGTCCTCGAGAAAGAGCCTGTCCTCGTCGTCCTCGGCGTCGTCGCCCGGTTCCGCGATCACACGGCCCCGGTCGTCGGCGTCAGGGTACGAGAACATCTCCTGGAAGTCCGCTTCGAGCTCCTGCTCCAGCGGCTCCAGACACCTTACGCACTCCCCCCCGGCCTTGGCACGGGCGGTGCCTGTGACGAGCACACCTTCCATGACCGACTCGAGCCGGAGTTCGAGCTCCACCGGGGCGCCCTCCGGCACTCCGATGACCCCTGCGATACCGAAATCCCCGGGGGCGTCGACCGTACGGTTCAGGCGCTGCAGCGCACCAGGCCGCCGCCCCAGCTCGTGTGTGTCGAACACGAGGGCGTTGCGGTGGTCGAGGCGGGCGTTCAGGGCCATTCCTGCTTTCGGTCTTCGAGTTCAGGGGTTTCGCTGCCGTACGGATTTCCCGGGCAGCCCGGATCGCGGGCGTATACACAGACAGCGCAAGCGCACACGCGACCGAAGAGCCAGGATACTGGACCTTTCGCTCACGTCCCAATCCGCCCCTACAGGCCTCGCTCGCGTTCGTAGGCGCGCAGCTGTTCGGGCGTGATCATGCTGGTGTCGAAGAGGCTGGCCTCGTCCAGGGCATAGCCCTGCTGATCCTGCTGGGCCTGCTGGGCCTGCTGCGGCTGGTTCGGGTCGTAGGCCGCCTGTTGGCCGCCGTCGTAGCCCTGGTACGCGGCGTACGGGTCGGCCTGCTGGGCGGGGGCACCTCCCACCGGAGCGTAGCCGGAGGTGGCGGGGTACTCGTCCTGCTGGCCGCCGTACTGCTGCTGGTAGCCGTAGGCGGGCTCCGGCTGCTGCTGGTAGCCGTAGGCGGGCTCCGGCTGGGCGTACGGCTGCTGGGGCTGCCGCTGCGGCGGCTCGGGCTGCTGGGCCGGGGTGCCCTGGTCGGTGGCCGAGGCGAGGCCGGCGAGGTAGTCGGCGTCGCTGGAGTGCTGGACGGACGTGAGGTCGTCGGCGAGGGCGCCGAGGTCGTCGGAGGCGATCCGTCCGTGCAGCTTCTGCCGGCCCCGGCCGACCGCGTCCAGGGTCTTGGCGAGAACCGCCTCGAAGGCGCCGAGCTTGACGTCGACGTACTCGTCGGCGCTGCGGCGCAGGGTCTCGGGGTCGTGGCTGCGCTCGGGAGCGTCCTCGTCCTCGTAGCCGTGTTCGTCGAGACCCGGGCCGGTGCCGAGCAGCTTCTCGCGGCCGCGGCCGACGGAGCCGAGGGTCTTGGTGAGGACGACCTCGAAGTTGGCGAGCTTGGAGTCGACGTAGTCGTCGGCCTCCACGCGGACCTCCTCCGCCTCCTTGCGGGCCTCGGCGAGGATCCGGTCCGCCTCGGACTGCGAGCGGCGGGCGACCTCGGTGTCGGCGATCAGGGAGCCGCGCTGGGCGTGGGCGCTCTCGATGATCCGCTCGGCCTCCTGGCGGGCCTGCTCGACCATCTGCTCCCGGCCGCCGATCAATTCCTGGGCCTGGGCGAGGGAGTCGGGCAGTGCCGCGCGCACCTCGTCGAGCATCGAGAGCAGTTCGGCGCGGTTGACCACGCACGAGGCCGACATGGGCATCGACCGGGCACTGGAGACCGCGGCGACGATCTCGTCGAGCTTCTTCTGCACGTCCACCGTGTGCTCGCCACTCTCTACAGCTGTGTTGGAGACGGACGGAACGACTGTACGACCCTGGGGCGACCGGTGGACACCGGCCGGTCGAAGGCCCGCGGCGCGCGCGCCGTGTCAGTCCCCCCGCAGGCGCTCGGTGAGGGCGCTCAGGACCTCGGGCGGCACCAGGTGGGCCACGTCGCCGCCCCAGGCCGCGACCTCCTTGACGAGCGAGGAGGACAGGAAGCTGTAGGTGGGGTTGGTGGGGACGAAGAGGGTCTCCACACCCGACAGCCCGTTGTTCATCTGGGCCATCTGCAGCTCGTAGTCGAAGTCGCTGACCGCGCGCAGGCCCTTGACGATGGCGGGGATCTCGCGCTGCTTGCAGAAGTCGACAAGCAGACCGTGGAAGGCCTCGACACGGACGTTGCCGTACTCGGCGGTGACCCGGCGGATCAGGTCGATCCGCTCCTCGATCTCGAACAGCCCTTTCTTGGACTGGTTGATCATCACCGCGACATAGACCTCGTCGTACAGCCGGGAAGCCCGGGCGATGATGTCGAGGTGTCCGTTGGTGATCGGGTCGAACGACCCGGGGCATACGGCGCGGCGCACTGCTGATCCCTCGCTCTCCGGTCCGGTCATCGTGCGTCTTCGCACGTAGAGGCGGCGCGACCGTACCAAAAGGTTCCCTCGCCGTAGCGACGGGCCCGGATCGCCTCGAAGCCCGGCGGCCAGCCGAATTCTCCGCCTCTGGTGCTGCGCTCCACAGTGACCAGGGCATCTTCGGTGAGCCAGGCCCTCGAACGGAGTGTGAGCAGAATCTCGCGAAGATCGTCGTCCGAGACGGCGTAGGGCGGGTCGAGGAAGACCATGTCGTACGGCTCCCGCGGTGGCTCCCCGCGGATGATCTGTCCCGCTTTGCCGGATCTGACCTCGGCACCGGGGAGCCGGAGCGACGCCACGTTCTCCCGGACCGTGCGGACGGCCCGGGCGTCGGCCTCGACGAGCAGGACGTGTCCGGCGCCGCGGGACAGGGCCTCCAGGCCGACGGCGCCGGAACCGGCGTACAGATCGAGGACGCGTTCGCCGTCCAGTGGGCCGCCGAGCAGCGACTGCCAGGTGGAGAAGAGGCCTTCGCGCGCCCGGTCGGAGGTCGGGCGCGTGCCCTGGCCGGGCGGCACGGCCAGGCGGCGTCCGCCGGCCGCGCCGGCGATCACGCGAGTCATGTTCCTCGGTCCTTGTCCGTGTGTGTTGCTGGTCGGGGTGCGTGCTGGAGGTGGCCGTTTCCCAGTCTGTCAGCCCTTCTCCAGGTACTGCTCCCGCTCCTCGTCCAGCAGCGCCTCCAGGGCCGTGCGCAGGGCGGGCAGGTTCGTCAGGTCGGGGTCGGCGGCGACGATCTTCGTGGCCTCCTCGCGTGCCTCGGCGATGATCTCCTCGTCGTCGATGACGGCGAGCATGCGCAGGCTGGAACGGGTGCCGGACTGGGCCTGGCCCAGCACATCACCCTCGCGGCGCTGCTCCAGGTCGATACGGGAGAGCTCGAAACCGTCGAGGGTCGAGGCGACGGCGCCCAGGCGCTGCCGGGCGGCGCTCGCCGCGGGCATCTCGGTGACCAGCAGACACAGGCCCGGCGCCGAGCCACGGCCGACGCGGCCGCGCAACTGGTGGAGCTGGGAGACGCCGAAGCGGTCGGCGTCCATGATCACCATCGCGGTGGCGTTCGGCACGTTGACCCCGACCTCGATGACGGTCGTGGCGACCAGGACGTCCGCCTCCCCGGCTGCGAAGCGGCGCATGACGGAGTCCTTGTCGTCGGGCTGCATGCGCCCGTGCAGGACCTCGACTCGCAGCCCCTGCAGGGGCCCTTTCGCGAGCTGTTCCGCAATGTCCAGGACGGCGAGCGGCGGCCGCTTCTCGGCTTCGTCCTCGGGTGACTTCTTCGCGGCCCCTTTGGGCCCTTCCTCCTCGTCTCCGATACGGGGGCAGACCACGTACGCCTGATGGCCGTTCGACACTTCCTCACGCACCCGCTCCCAGGCGCGGGTGAGGAAGTGCGGCTTGTCGGCGGCCGGGACGACATGGGTGGCGATCGGCGAACGGCCCGCCGGGAGCTGGTCGAGGACGGAGGTCTCCAGGTCGCCGAAGACCGTCATCGCGACCGTGCGCGGAATGGGTGTGGCGGTCATGACCAGCAGATGCGGGGGCTGTGTGCCCTTGCCGCGCAGGGCGTCGCGCTGTTCCACGCCGAAGCGGTGCTGCTCGTCGACCACGACCAGGCCCAGATCGTGGAACTGCACCTTGTCCTCGATCAGCGCATGGGTGCCGATGACGAGGCCGGCCTCCGCGGTGGCCAGGTCGAGCAGGGCCCGGCGCCGCGCCGCCGCGCCCATGGAACCGGTGAGCAGCACCACCTTGGTGGCGTTCTCCGCTCCCCCGAGCATGCCTCCCTCGGCCAGCTCGCCCATCATCTCGGTGACCGACCGGTGGTGCTGCTGGGCGAGCACCTCGGTGGGTGCGAGCATCGCCGCCTGCCCGCCCGCGTCGACGACGGCGAGCATGGCTCGCAGGGCGACCAGTGTCTTGCCCGAGCCCACCTCGCCCTGGAGGAGGCGGTGCATGGGGTGCTCGGTGGCGAGGTCGGCGAAGATCTCGGCGGAGACCTTCCGCTGCCCCTCGGTGAGGGTGAAGGGGAGCCGTGCGTCGAAGGCGGTGAGGAGGCCGTCGGGCTTCGGGCGCCGGGCGAGGGCGGGAAGCTGCGCGTCGGCGTGGCGGCGGCGGGCGAGGGCGGTCTGCAGGACGAAGGCCTCGTCCCATTTGAGCCGGGCGCGGGCGTCCTCGATGTCCGCCTTGGTGTGCGGGCGGTGGATCTTCAGCAGCGCCTCGGGGAACGGGATCAGTCCGCGGCCCGCGCGCAGGGAGTCCGGGAGCGGGTCCAGGGCTTCCTGGGCGCTCGGCAGCACCGTCTGAAGGGCCTTGCCGATCTTCCACGACTCCAGCTTGGCGGTCGCGGGATAGATCGGGATGAGGGCACCCGCCCAGGTCTCCACCGTGTCCTCGGTGTCACTGCGCAGCAACTCGTAGGCCGGGTGAGCTAGTTGGAGGCGGCGGTTGAAGACGGAGACCTTGCCGGCGAACATCGCGCGGGTGCCCGGCAGGAGTTCCTTGTGCGGTTTGTGGACACCGGCGCCGAAGAAGACCAGTTGCAGCCGGCCACTGCCGTCCGTGATGGTCACCTCCAGGCGCTGGCCCTTGCCGCGCGGGGCCTTGGCGGAGGCGAAGGCGTGCAGACGGGCGTCGGCGACCTGGGCGACCACGGTGACGTGCTCGTCCATGGGGAGGTCGGCGAGGTGGGTGAGCTGGCCGCGCTCCTCGTACCGGCGGGGGTAGTGGTGGAGGAGGTCACCGACGGTGTTCAGGCCGAGATGCTCGGCCATCACCTTCGCGGTGGCGGGGCCGAGCACCTTCTTCAGGGGTTCTTCCAGTGCGGGCACGAGATCCATTGCACACCACGGCACTGACAATGCGTGACCGCGGGACGCGGCTTCGGGTCACCTGTCGGGTCATTCCTGGTCAGACGGGTGGGAGAGGTTCATGGACGGCGCGCTCCGGCGTCCCTCCCCGTCGCGGCCCACGGCACGTCCACGGCGGTCCGCTCGCATCCGCGTTGTTCCGCGGCCCGTCTGCTGCCTTGTCTCCTGGGCGACGGCGGAAGCGGTCGGCCGGCCGGAGGAGCGGCCTCGGGACGGGACCGACTCCGTGCTCCGGGCGGCGCGGGCCGGCGCGCGGAACTCCTCGGGAAGGCGCCGGACAGCTCCCGCGGCCCGGGCACGTTCATGAGCAGATCGGTGAGCAGCGTCGGCCGGCCCGGGTTCGACGACGTTGCGGGTCCGGGGGTTGTCACTCCACCCCGATGAGGAGCAGGGCGCCCTGTCTGCCGCCGTGGTAGATCACCGTGTCGACGGCGAGGTAACCCTCGCGGACCCGGGACTCCAGACGGGCGGCGACGGCCTCGGGGACGTCGTCGCCCAGGACCAGGGTGACCAGTTCCCCGCCGGCTGCGAGCATGCGGTCGAGAACGGCTTCGGCCGTGGCCGTGAGGTCCTGTCCGATGACGGCGACATCGCCGTCGACCAGCCCGAGGACGTCCCCGGCCTGGCAGATGCCCGCCATGGTCCAGGACTGGCGCTCGGCGACGGTGACCTCGGCGTAGCGGGTAGCGCCCGCCGCCGATGTCATCGAGACCACGTCCTCGTCGAAGCGGCGCTCCGGCTCGTGCACGGCGAGCGCCGCGATGCCCTGGACCGCGGAGCGGGTCGGGATGAGGGCCACGCGGATCCCCTCGGCCCGGACCTGCTCCGCAGCCGCGGCGGCGGTGTGACGCAGGTCCGCGTCGTTGGGCAGCAGTACGACCTCCCGCGCGTGCGCACGCCGTACGGCCTGGACGAGCTCGCCACTCGCGGGCGGCTCCCCCGGGCGGGCGAGCACGGTGGTCGCGCCCGCCTCGGTGTACAGCCCCGCCAGGCCCTCACCGGGCACCACGGCCACGACGGCCCGCTGAGCGCGTGCGCCCTGTGCCCGTTCGGCCCCTGTCGTGTGCACATCCCCGGCGCCGAAGTGGGTGATCCGGATCCGGTACGGCCGCCCGGCCTCGACGCCGGCCTCCACGGCGGCGCCGGCGTCGTCGACGTGCACATGGACGTTCCACAGCCCGTCCCCGCCGACCACGACGAGCGAGTCGCCCAGCCCGTCGAGCCGCTCCCGCAGCCGCGCGACGGCCGTGTCCCCGGCCTCCAGCAGGTAGATCACCTCGAAGGCGGGCCCGCCGGGCGCCGGTCCGACAGCGCCGTCCGCGCACGTGGCCGGGTCCGGTGAGGTGCCGTCACGAGCCTCCACGCGCGCGTGGAGGTCGGGTGACGTCCGGCCGGTGAACGTCTCCACCAGCGCCGCGAGCACCGCCACCAAGCCCCTGCCGCCGGCGTCCACCACCCCCGCGCGCCGGAGGACGGCCAGTTGGTCGGGTGTCGCGGCGAGCGCCGCACGGGCGCCCTCGTGGGCGGCCCGGGCCACCGCTCCGCAGTCGCCCTCCGCCGCTCCGGCGGCGTCGGCGGCAGCCGAGGCGACCGTGAGAACCGTGCCCTCGACGGGGTGTGCCACCGCCTGACGCGCGGCGTCGGCCGCCTGCCGCAGGGCGCGGCACAGTCCCTGGCCGTCGGCACGGCCCGGGGCCTGTTCACCGGCCAGTACCTGGGCCATCCCCCGCAGCAGTTGCGCCAGGATCGTCCCGGAGTTCCCGCGGGCACCGATCAGCGCCCCGTGCGCCATCGCGCGTACCGCGTCCGCCAGGGTCGGGCCCGGTCCCCGGTCCCCGCCGGCCTCGTGGCCCTCGAACACCGCCTCCACCGCGGCGGCCGCCGATTCGACGGTCAGGTAGAGATTCGTACCGGTGTCGCCGTCCGCCACGGGATAGACGTTGATCGCGTCGATCTCCTCCCGGGCCCGGCCCAGCGCATCGAGCGCGAGACCGCACCAGGCACGCACCGCGAGAGCATCGAAGAATGTCTGCGGCACCTGCGCCACCTGCGCCTCCCAGAGCTCCCGGCCGTGGCACGCAGCGTAGACCGTGGGGCTCTGCCCACCGGAGGAGGGCCGCAGGCAGGCCCCTGAGCTGCCGTGGTAGTTTCGTTCTACGGGTGCAGCCGTTGTATGCTGCTCCGGTTGCCCGATCCGATCGGGCCTCTCCCCCTGGCAACGCCACTCGGATTCCACAGGGCTCCTGGAGCCCCCGGATTCTGATCCCGGCATGCCGGGATCAACCGTAAGTGCATCTGAAGTCTTTGGAGTGACCCGTGGCTGCCAACTGCGACGTCTGCGGCAAGGGGCCGGGCTTCGGCAACAACATCTCGCACTCGCACCGCCGTACGTCCCGCCGCTGGAACCCGAACATCCAGCGTGTACGTACCGTGGTCGGTGGGACGCCGAAGCGCGTGAACGCCTGCACCTCGTGCATCAAGGCCGGCAAGGTCTCGCGCTGACGCTTCCGCTGAGCGCGCGGCCATAACCGGTTTCGCCGCAACGGCCGGTCCACCCCTGGGTGGGCCGGCTTCTTGCTGTGTTCGGGCGTTGTGCCGGTCGTTGTCCGGCGTTCGTCGGCCCGCGGAGCCCCGCGATGCCGCGCGGGCGAAGTGACCGGCGTCGTGCGCGGGGCCGTGGTGGGGTGCGCAGCCCCGCGCTTGCGGGGTGCCGTCGCGCCCACCCGTGCCGTCACGCCACACGCGGGCGGGTGGGAGCAGCGGCAGACGGGGGAAACGCGGCGAGTGGCAGGCCCGCGGCTAGCGCCGCAGGTTCCAGGCGTGGTTCACCGGGCCTATGCCCGCGCCCAGGGCGAAGCCTGAGGCGATTGCCCCGGTGACGTACTTCTTCGCTGTCGCCACCGCCTCCGGGACCGTGTGGCCTTTCGCCAGTTCCGACGCGATCGCCGACGCGAGCGTGCAACCCGTGCCGTGGGTGTGCCGGTTGTCGTGTCGGGGCGCCCGAAGCCAGTGCTCCCGTGTGCCGTCGGTCAGGAGGTCGACGGCCTGGTCCGACTCCGCCGTGAGGTGACCGCCCTTGATCACCACCCAGCGCGGCCCGAACTCCAGCACCGCCCGGGCCGCCCGGCGCAGATCACCTTCCCCTGCGACCCGTATGCCCGTGAGCTGCGCCACCTCGTCCAGGTTCGGGGTGGCCACGGTCGCCACCGGCAGCAGCCTGGTCCGTACGGAGTCCAGCGCGGAGTCCGCCAGCAGCGGGTCCCCGTGCTTGGAGACCCCCACCGGGTCGACCACCGCCGGCGCGTCGGTGCCGGCGATCAAGTCGGCCACCGCTTCGACGAGTTCGGCGGAGGACAGCATGCCGGTCTTGACCGCCTGTACTCCGATGTCGTCGACGACACTGCGGTACTGGGCGCGCACCGCCTCCACCGGCAGCTCCCAGGCGCCCTGCACGCCCAGGGAGTTCTGCGCGGTGACCGCGGTGAGCACGCTCATGCCGTGCACGCCGAGCGCGAGCATCGTCTTCAGATCGGCCTGGATGCCCGCGCCGCCCCCGGAGTCGGAGCCGGCCACGGTGAGGACTCCGGGCGGCGCGCTCATGACTCGATGTCCGCGAAGTGGTCCCAGCCGCCCTGGCTCGTCCAGGGCGCTCCGTCGACCGTCACCTGGGGCAGCGCGGAGGGGTTGAGCACCTCGCCGATCACCTTCCAGCGGGCGGGCAGCTTCACGTCCGGCGGGAAGGTGGCCACGATCGCGTGGTCCTCTCCCCCGGTCAGCACCCACTGCATCGGGTCGACGCCGACGGCCTGGCCGATGTCGTTCATCTGCGAGGGGATGTCTATGGTCCCGGAGCGGATGTCGATGCGCACCTTGCTGGCCTCGGCGATGTGCCCGAGGTCGGCGATCAGCCCGTCGCTCACGTCGCACATCGCGGTGGCGCCCAGACCGGCGGCTGCCGGTCCCGCGTGGTACGGCGGCTCGGGACGCCGATGGGCCTCCACGAACGCGCGCGGTGAGCGGAACCCCCGCGAGAGCACCGCGTGGCCGGCCGCGGACCAGCCCAGCCAGCCGGTCACCGCGACGAGGTCGCCGGGCTGTGCTCCGCCCCGGGTGACGGGCTCCTGGTTGCGCAGATCGCCGAGCGCGGTGATCGACACCATGATCGTGTCGCCGCGTACGACATCACCGCCGACGACCGCGGCGCCGGCCACCTGACACTCGTCACGCAGGCCGTCCATCAGCTCGCTGGGCCAGGTCACCGGCAGCTCCGCCGGCACGACGAGGCCGAGCAGCAGCGCGGTCGGCACGGCGCCCATGGCGGCGATGTCGGCCAGGTTCTGCGCGGCGGCCTTGCGGCCGACGTCGTAGGCGGTGGACCAGTCGCGGCGGAAGTGCCGGCCCTCCAGCAGGATGTCGGTGCTGGCCACGACCCTGCGGTCGGGCGCGGAGACCACCGCGGCGTCGTCGCCGGGGCCGACCCGGACCGCCGGGGTGGTGGTGAGACGGGAGGTGAGCTCCCTGATGAGCCCGAACTCACCGAGCTCACCAACAGTGCCCTTCATTGCCCTCATGCCCCTTCTGTCCCTGTCCGTGCCCGGTCGCGAGTGATGGGAGTCCTCGCTACGGTCGATATGACCGTCAACTTCTCTCGTCTCTGTACCCCGGCGCGCAAGGCCCGGTTCCCGGGGGTCTCCCCGCGAAGAGCGGCGACGCGATACCGTGGCGTTCCTTTTCCCCACATGATCCTCGTGGCCGCCCTGGAGGTTCCGTGGTACAGGCGTACATCCTGATCCAGACCGAGGTCGGCAAAGCGTCGACCGTCGCCGAGCTGATCGGCAAGATCCCTGGAGTCATCCAGGCCGAGGACGTGACCGGACCGTATGACGTGATCGTGCGTGCCCAGGCCGACACCGTCGACGACCTGGGCCGCATGGTGGTTGCCAAAGTGCAGCAAGTCGACGGCATCACCCGTACTCTGACCTGCCCGGTCGTCCATCTGTAGCCCCCGTCTCCCCTGCGCCGGTGAACTCCTTCCGTCACCGGCACGCCTTCACTCCGCACTGCGCGGTGCTGATCACCGCCGCGGGCCGCTCCTCAGCAGACGACAGCACGTCCGCGGCGGTTCCCGGCCCGGACGCGAAGGTCACCCAGCTGTGCCAGAACCTGGACAAGGCCCTGCCGGCGGAGGTGGGCGGTGAGAGTCGCGACGACCCGAGACCCGCGTCCGAACGAACCGCGGGCCGGGGCGGCGTGGCGATCATACTGCGGCGCGGTGTCCAACGGCCCCCGGAGACGGCCGGTCCTCATGTGGCCAACGGCGGCGACGCGGACGCGGTGCCGGACGGAGCCGGCGGCGCGGACCGGCTCACGGAGAACCGGGACGGCGACGCCTACCGCTTCCCCACGGCCGATCGCGCGGTGTACGTCGCGGTCGCGGAGACCCACGCGCGGGACAGCACGATCGTGCCGACCGGTCCCGTGCCGACCGCGCGGATGGCGGTCCCGGGGGATCACCCTCCGCGGCGTGCGCGCACCGTTCAGCGCAGTCCGGTCGACCGGCGCAGTGCCGCCTGCACCAGCCGGTCCACCAGTTCCGGGTAACCGACCCCGGTGGCCTGCCACATCTGCGGGTACATCGAGATGGGGGTGAAACCGGGCATGGTGTTGATCTCGTTGATCACGAACTCGCCGTCGTCGGTGAGGAAGAAGTCCGCGCGGACCAGCCCCTCGCAGGACGCCGCGTCGAACGCCTCCACCGCGAGCCGGCGCACCTCGGCCGTCTCCTCGCCGGTCAGCGGCGCGGGCACGACACCGGGCGTGGAGTCGATGTACTTGGCCTCGAAGTCGTAGTACGCGTGCGCCTCGGGCGGTGGGATCTCGGCCGGCAGGGAGGCGCGCGGACCGTCCTCGAACTCCAGCACGCCGCACTCGATCTCGCGACCGCGCAGCGCCGCCTCCACCAGGATCTTCGGGTCGTGGCGCCGGGCCTCGGTGATCGCCTCGTCCAGGCCGGAGAGGTCGTCGACCTTGGTGATGCCGATCGACGAACCCGCGCGGGCGGGCTTCACGAACAGCGGCCAGCCGTGATCCCCGGCGAAGCCGATGATCCTCTTGCGGGCGGCGGACTCGTCCTGCTCCCACTCGCGCGGCCGGATCACCAGGTACGGGCCGACCTTGAGCCCGAAGGAGGTGAACACCCGCTTCATGTACTCCTTGTCCTGGCCGACGGCGGAGGCGAGCACACCCGAGCCGACATAGGGGATGCCGGAGAGCTCCAGGAGGCCCTGGAGGGTGCCGTCCTCGCCGTAGGGGCCGTGCAGCACCGGGAAGACCACGTCGACCTCGCCCAGCACCTTGGGCACCGCACCCGGCTCGCTGTAGACGACCTCGCGGTCGGCGGGGTCGACGGGGAGCACCACACCGCCCTCCGTGGACTCGGCGAGCTCGTCCACGCTGGGCGTACGGCGGCCGGTGATCGCCATGCGTTCCGGCTCGTCGGCGGTGAGCGCCCAGCGGCCGCCGGGGGTGATACCGATCGGCAGGACGTCGTACTTGGTCCGGTCGATCGCCTTGAGGACGGCGCCGGCGGTGACCACGGAGATCCCGTGTTCGGAGCTGCGCCCGCCGAACACGACGGCCACACGCGGCTTGCGGGACGGCTGCTCGGGGCTCTGGGGGAGGTTCTCGGTGCTCATATCGCGATGAGAGTACCTGTTGGCAGAGCCGTGAGTCAGCGCCCGCAACGCCGCACGTGGGCCGAACGCAGGGGACCCTCCCTCAGCGTCGTTCGGGTTTGGCGCTGCGCGACATGAGCTCCTTGACGGCGACCACGGGAGGTTTGCCCTCGTGCACAATGCCGACGACCGTCTCGGTGAGCGGCATGTCGACGCCGTGCCGGCGCGCCAGATCCAGCACCGACTCACAGGACTTGACGCCCTCGGCGGTCTGCTTGGTGACCGCGATGGTCTCCTGCAGCGTCAGCCCCTTGCCGAGGTTGGTGCCGAAGGTGTGGTTGCGGGACAGCGGCGAGGAGCAGGTGGCCACCAGGTCGCCCAGGCCCGCGAGTCCGGAGAAGGTCAGCGGGTCGGCGCCGAGCGCGACGCCGAGCCGGGTGGTCTCGGCGAGGCCGCGGGTGATGAGGGAGCCCTTGGTGTTGTCGCCGAGTCCCATGCCGTCCGCGATGCCGACGGCCAGCCCGATCACGTTCTTCACCGCGCCGCCCAGTTCGCAGCCGATGACGTCGGTGTTGGTGTACGGCCGGAAGTACGGGGTGTGGCAGGCGGTCTGGAGTCGTTGGGCGACCGCTTCGTCGGTGCAGGCGACCACGGAGGCGGCCGGCATGCGGGCGGCGATCTCCCGGGCCAGGTTGGGGCCGGTGACCACGGCGATGCGGTCGGCGCCGACCTTGGCGACGTCGTCGATCACCTCGCTCATCCGCATCGCGGAGCCGAGCTCGACGCCCTTCATCAGGGACACCAGGACCGTGCCCGGCGCGAGCAGCGGAGTCCATTCGGCGAGGTTGCCGCGCAGTGTCTGCGAGGGGACGGCGAGGACGGTGAAGTCGGCGTCGTGCGCCGCCTCGGCGGCGTCCGCGGTGGCCCGCAGGTTCTCCGGGAGTTCGACCCCGGGCAGGTAGTCGGGGTTGGTGCGGGTGGAGTTGACCGATTCGGCGAGTTCGGGGCGCCGTCCCCACAGCACGACGTCGCAGCCCGCGTCGGCGAGGACCATGCCGAAGGCCGTCCCCCACGATCCGGTGCCGAAGACGGCCGCCTTGACCGGCTTGCTCACGTGCCCAGCCCTTCTTCCCGCGCGGTGGGCGCGACGCCCCGCGTCCGGTCCTGCCGCGTCTGCTTACGTGTCTTGCGGCGCTGCTCGATCCGCTCCCGGCGCGGGTCGTAGGGCGTCTCGGGGGCCTTCTCACCGCGGATCAGCTCGAGCTGGCGGGTGACGGCCGCCATGATGGCCTCGGTCGCCTCCTTGAGCAGTTCCGGAGTCATCTCCCGGTCGTAGAAGCGGTCGAGGTCCACCGGCGGTCCGGCCAGCACCCGGCTGGTCTTGCGCGGCAGGGGCCTGGGCTTCTTCGCGTACGGAGGCAGCAGCTCATTGGCGCCCCACTGGGCGACCGGGATCACGGGGCACTTGGTCTGCAGCGCGACGCGCGCGGCCCCGGTCTTGCCGGTCATGGGCCAGCCGTCCGGGTCGCGGGTGAGGGTGCCCTCGGGGTAGAAAGCGACGCATTCGCCGCGCTCCACGGCGTCGATCGCGGCGCGGAACGCGCTGAGCGCGTCCGAGCTCTCCCGGTAGACGGGGATCTGACCGGTGCCGCGCATCGCGGCACCGACGAAACCCTTGTTGAAAAGCCCACTCTTCGCCAGGAATCGCGGGACGCGTCCGGTGTTGTACTGAAAGTGCCCGTAAGCGAAGGGATCGATGTGCGAATTGTGGTTCACCGCGGTGATGAATCCGCCCTCGGCCGGAATGTTCTCCATTCCGCGCCAGTCCCGCTTGAGCAGAACCACCAGCGGCGGTTTGGAGATCACCGCGGCGAAGCGGTACCAGAAGCCGATTCTGCGGCGCGGCACAAGTACACCTTCCTCTTCCGAATGACAGGCCCAGGGCCCGGACCCGGAGGCCAGACGGGCCGCACAAGTGTCGCCCCGGGCCGCCGGTCTGTCGAGAACACCGTACGCCCGCCCGTCTCCCATCACCGCCCTCGCGAGGAGCTTCGCGCCCTGCCCCCTGCCCTCTTGCCTCCCGGTGCTCCGGGTGAGAATGGCCGCGACAAGAGAGGGACGTAACACTCGTGCAGTGGACCTTGGTGGTACCCCTGAAGCCGCTGGCCCAGGCCAAGAGCAGGCTCTCGGACACCGCGGACGACGGCCTGCGCCCGGGCCTCGCGCTCGCCTTCGCCCAGGACACGGTGGTGGCCGCGCTGGAATGCCCTGCGGTGCGGGACGTGGTGGTCGTCACGAACGACGCCCTGGCCTCCCGCGAGCTCGCGGCACTCGGCGCCGGCATCGTCCCCGACCAGCCGCAGGGCGGCCTGAACGCGGCGCTCACGTATGCCGCGGCGGCGGTGGGCTCCTCCCGGCGCGCGGCACCCGTCGCGGCTCTCAACGCCGACCTGCCGGCCCTCCGACCGCCGGAACTGGCCCGCGTTCTCGATTCGGCCGCCGAATTCCCGCGCGCTTTTCTCGCCGATTCCGCCGCTCTCGGCACGACTTTGCTGGCCGCGAGGCAGGGCCGGGAATTGCGTCCGCTCTTCGGCCCCGGGTCGCGGGTCCGGCACCGGGCGTCCGGGGCGGTGGAGCTGCGCCTGGACGCGGTGGATTCCGTGCGGCAGGACGTGGACACGGGCGACGACCTGCGGGCGGCGCTGGCGCTGGGGGTGGGCCCCCGCACGGCCGCGGTCGCCGCGCGGCTGCTGATGGCGGAGCAGTAGGCTGCCGCCATGCAGGCCACCGCGTACACCTACGAGCCCGACAGCCGCAGCGGTCAGGTGCTCCTGGACGACGGCACCCCGGTGCCCTTCGACGCCCCGGCGTTCGACGCGGGGGGTCTGCGGCTGCTGCGTCCCGGGCAGCGGGTGCGGATCGAGACGGAGGGCGAGGGCGAGGCCCGGCGGATCACGCTGGTGACGCTCCAGACCTTCTGACCGTCCCGGCCACCGGCGCCCCTCCCCAACACACCGCGGGCCGGACTCCTTCAGGAGTCCGGCCCGGCGCGTGAGAAACGCCTGCCCAAGGGGCGACGCCCGCTACTTCTTGCGGGTGGTGGTCTTCTTGGCGGTGGTCTTGCGGGCGGTCGACTTCTTGGCGGGGGCCTTCGTCGCCGTCGCCTTCTTCGCGGGGGCCTTCTTGGCAGTCGTCTTCTTCGCGGCGGTGGTCTTCGCGGTCGCCGTGGTCTTGGCGGGCGCCTTCTTCGCCGCGCTCTTCGCGGCCGTCTTGGTGGCGGCCTTCTTCGCCGTGGTCTTCTTCGCGGCCGCCTTCTTCGCGGTGGCGGCCTTCTTGGCCGAGGTCTTCTTCGCCGCGGCCTTCTTCACCGTCGCCGAAGCGGCGCCGGTGAGGCTGCCCTTGGGCGCCTTCTTCACCGCGACCTCGCCGCCGCGCGGCAGCTTCTTCGAACCACTCACCAGGTCCTTGAATCCCTGGCCTGCACGGAAGCGCGGAACGGAGGTCTTCTTGACCCGAACCCGCTCGCCCGTCTGGGGGTTACGGGCGTAGCGGGCCGGACGGTCGACCTTCTCGAACGAACCGAAGCCGGTGACCGAGACCCGCTCCCCCGCGACGACCGCGCGGACGATGGCGTCCAGTACGTGGTCGACAGCCTCGGCGGCCTGCTGGCGACCGCCCACCTTGTCGGCAATCGCTTCTACGAGCTGCGCCTTGTTCACGTCTTCCCCTTCGGAGACATCGCCAGAACGAATGTGTTCAAGCTTTTTCGCACGTTAGGCAGATATATACCGCAAATCAAACACGAAACGGGCTAATCACCCTTGTGCCGCAACGAACTCGACTGTCTCGACTGGTTCAGCGTTCCTCTTCGGGGAATCGACCCGCGTCGAGGTCTGTGATGAACCGCTCCAGACGCCTTGCCGCACCGGCGAGATCGTGCTTGGCCGCGGCCGTAATGACCAGCAGCTTCCGGGTCAGCGCCATCCGTACGCCCTCCGGGACTTGCAGTGCGCGCACCCTTGCATGCGCTTCTTTGAGCTGGACCGCGACCGCCGCATAGAGCTCGAGTTGGCCGTCGCGTTCCATGCACAGATTGTGCCATCTGGGGCGAGTTGTCGCCTGCCCAGGGGGCAACTGCCGCCTGGGACGGCCGTCCGCGCACCCGCCCGGATCACGCGCACGTGACACGTGTACCCCGGCAACCACCTTCATAACGTGGCAAGTTGGGGACCCACAAGGCGGCACGCAGGGCCGAACGGGTGCAGACACGGCCGTACCCCCGATCGGGCCGATCGGGGGTACGGGAGGGTCGAGGCGGTGGCCGAAAGTCGACCTCGTGCGAGGACTTCGGCCGGGGTGCGGGTCAGGCCGTGAGCGTCCTCGGCTTGAACGACGGGCGCTTCGCCTCGTACGCGGAGATGTCCGCCTCGTTCCGCAGCGTGATGGAGATGTCGTCGAGGCCGTTCAGCAGCCGCCAGCGGGAGTTCTCGTCGAGCTCGAAGGAAGCGGTGACGCCCTCGGCGCGCACCTCGCGGGCCTCGAGGTCGACGGTGATCTCGGCGGTGGGGTCCGCTTCGGTAAGCTCCCACAGCGCGTCGACGGTCTTCTGGTCGAGGACCACTGTCAGCAGCCCATTCTTCAGCGAGTTGCCGCGGAAGATGTCGGCGAAGCGGGAGGAGATCACGGTCTTGAAGCCGTAGTTCTGCAGCGCCCAGACGGCGTGCTCGCGGGAGGAGCCGGTGCCGAAGTCGGGGCCGGCCACCAGCACCGAGGCGCCCTCGCGCTCGGGGCGGTTGAGTACGAAATCCGGGTCCTTGCGCCAGGCCTCGAAGAGCCCGTCCTCGAAACCGTCCCGCGTCACCTTCTTGAGCCAGTGGGCGGGGATGATCTGGTCGGTGTCGACGTTGCCGCGGCGCAGCGGGACGGCCCGGCCGGTGTGGGTGGTGAAAGCTTCCATGACTGATCAGACTCCAGCGGGCGTACGGGCGTCGGCGGCGGCGAGGTCGGCCGGGGAGGCCAGGTGGCCGAGGACCGCGGTGGCGGCGGCGACCTGCGGGGACACCAGGTGGGTACGGCCGCCCTTGCCCTGCCGGCCCTCGAAGTTGCGGTTGGAGGTGGAGGCGGAGCGCTCACCGGGGGCGAGCTGGTCGGGGTTCATGCCCAGGCACATCGAGCAGCCCGCGTGCCGCCATTCGGCGCCGGCCTCCTTGAAAACCACGTCCAGGCCCTCGGAGACGGCCTGCAGCCCCACCCGCGCGGAGCCGGGAACGACCAGCATCCGCACACCCTCGGCGACCTTGCGGCCGTGGATGATGTCCGCGGCGGCGCGCAGGTCCTCGATGCGGCCGTTGGTGCAGGAACCTACGAAGACGGTGTCCACGTCGATGGAGCGCAGCTCCTGGCCGGCCTCCAACCCCATGTACTCCAGGGCCTTTTCGGCGGCGAGCCGCTCCGAGGCGTCTTCGTACGAAGCCGGGTCGGGGACGGACGCCGAGAGCGGGGCGCCCTGGCCCGGGTTGGTGCCCCAGGTGACGAACGGCGACAGTTCGGCGGCCTCGATGACGACCTCGGCGTCGAACTCGGCGTCCTCGTCGGACTTGAGCGTCTTCCAGTAGGCGACGGCCGCGTCCCAGTCCTCGCCCTTCGGGGCGTGCGGACGGCCCTCGAGGTAGGCGAAGGTCGTCTCGTCCGGGGCGATCATGCCCGCGCGGGCGCCTGCCTCGATCGACATGTTGCAGATGGTCATCCGGGCCTCCATCGAGAGCTTCTCGATGGCCTCACCGCGGTACTCCAGGACATAGCCCTGGCCGCCGCCCGTACCGATCCTCGCGATGATCGCCAGGATCAGGTCCTTGGCGGTGACACCGTCGGGCAGTGCGCCGTTGACCGTGATCGCCATGGTCCTGGGGCGGGCCATCGGCAGCGTCTGGGTGGCCAGGACGTGCTCCACCTGGGAGGTACCGATGCCGAACGCCAGCCCGCCGAAGGCGCCGTGCGTGGAGGTGTGCGAGTCACCGCAGACGACGGTCATGCCGGGCTGGGTGAGACCGAGCTGCGGACCGACGACGTGGACCACACCCTGCTCGACATCGCCCAGCGAATGCAGCCGGACACCGAACTCGGCGCAGTTCTTCCGCAGGGTCTCCAGCTGGACCCGGGAGACCGGGTCGGCGATCGGCTTGTCGATGTCGAGGGTCGGGGTGTTGTGGTCCTCGGTGGCGATGGTGAGGTCGAGACGGCGCACCGGGCGGCCGTTCTTGCGGAGGCCGTCGAAGGCCTGGGGGCTGGTCACCTCGTGCAGCAGGTGCAGATCGATGAAGAGGAGGTCGGGCTCGCCCTCGGCGCGCCGGACGACGTGGTCGTCCCAGACCTTCTCCGCGAGTGTCCTACCCATCGCTTTCCCTCCGGCCGGCAAGTGGTGCGCCGGCCCAACTAGATCTGTGGGGAGGCGGCGCCCGCACCCCTCGTCCCGGGCGTCCGCCGCCAGGCCCGGTGGTCCACGGGCCTCGTTGCTTCCGTGCTTCAAGAGTGGCGGGTTCCACGGAAAATTGAACTTGCGTTTCACAGAGTGAGACGCGAGTATCGTTTCATGGACAACAGTAGCGGCGTCGGCGTTCTGGACAAGGCGGCCCTCGTCCTGAGCGCTCTGGAGTCCGGTCCGGCCACCCTCGCGGGGTTGGTCGGGGCCACCGGACTGGCACGACCCACGGCCCACCGCCTGGCCGTGGCGCTGGAGCACCACCGCATGGTGGCGCGCGACATGCAGGGCCGGTTCATTCTCGGCCCGCGCCTGGCCGAACTGGCCGCGGCGGCGGGCGAGGACCGGCTGCTCGCCACGGCGGGCCCGGTACTCACCCACCTCCGGGACGTGACGGGCGAGAGCGCCCAGCTCTACCGCCGCCAGGGCGACATGCGCATCTGCGTCGCCGCGGCGGAACGGCTGTCGGGTCTGAGGGACACGGTTCCGGTGGGCTCCACGCTCACGATGAAGGCCGGTTCCTCGGCGCAGATCCTGATGGCCTGGGAGGAGCCCGAGCGGCTGCACCGCGGGTTGCAGGGCGCCCGTTTCACGGCGACGGCCCTGTCGGGCGTACGGCGCCGCGGCTGGGCCCAGTCGATCGGCGAGCGCGAGCCGGGCGTCGCGTCCGTCTCGGCACCGGTGCGCGGCCCCTCGAACCGCGTGGTGGCCGCCGTCTCGGTCTCCGGCCCCATCGAGCGGCTGAGCCGCCACCCGGGCCGGATGCACGCACAGGCCATCATCGACGCCGCCGGCCGCCTCTCCGAGGCGCTGCGCCGCTCCTGACCACCGTCCCGTCCCTCCCCGTGGGACCGGGCCCGCCTCAACGCCGCGGCGGGCCCCTCCCCCGGCCTCACGTGCCGTCGGCCGTCGCCGACGGCGCCGCCTTTTCCGGCCGGTACGCGAACCTGTCCTTCGCGCGCCGGCCGCGCCGCTCCAGCGGAGTCCGCCCGTGCGCGGCCGCGAGTCCGAACGCGGGCATGTCGGCGTAGATCGACTCGTAGGACCCCTGCGGCACCACGTACGTCTCGTGCCACAGCCCGACGTGCCCGCGCACCTTCCCCGCCCGCTCCTTGCGGTTGATGAAGGCCCACGCGGTGTGGTGGAACGTGTCGGAGGCGTGCGCGTAGGCGTACAGCTTCTCCTTGGACTCCCAGTACTGGACGACGTAGTACGTCCGCGGTGAGGCGGTGAGCAGTACGTGTCCGAGGAGTCCGCGCTCCGGCTGCTTGCCCAGTTCCCGCAGCATGCGCGGCATGGAGATCAGGACCGGCAGCCAGTGGTGCACCGCCCAGAAGCGGTTGATCCGCATGCCGATCAGCAGGACGACGACGTCTCCCTCGGCCGCCGCGGTCGTGCGCTCGGCGACTGCGAACCTGCGCGACATCACACTTTCCCCCGATCCGTAGGGTGGGCGAGCGGTGTTCCGGACGGAACGCTTGGATAGTCTCGCTATCCCAGGAGGGGCGCAAGACATGCGGCTGGCGGAGTTGAGCGAACGCAGCGGTGTGTCCACCGCGACGATCAAGTACTACCTGCGGGAAGGCCTGTTGCGCGCCGGCCGCCGGGTCAACGCGACCACGGCCGAGTACGACGAGGACCATCTGCGCCGGCTGCGCCTGGTGCGCGCCCTGATCCAGGTGGGCGGCGTCCCGGTGGCGACGGCACGCGAGGTCCTGGGGCACGTGGACGACGACTCGCTGGGCCGCACCATCCGGCTGGGCGCGGCGCTGTGGGCGCTGCCGCAGGATCCCGAGCCGGACGAGGACGATCCCGCCGTCGTGGCCGCCCGCGCGGAGGTGGACCGGCTGCTGGAGTCGCTGGGCTGGGAGACCGCGCGGGAGCTCGCTCCGCTCTCGCCCGTGCACCGCTCACTGGTGGTGGCGGTGACCACGCTGCGCCGGCTCGGCTTCGTGTGGGACGCCGAACTGATGGCTCCCTACGGGGAGCTGATGCACCAGGTGGCCCGCAGGCAGCTCGACTTCATGGAGTCGCACGCCTCACCGACGGAGCAGGTGGAGCTGGCGGTGGCCTCCGCGGTGCTCTTCGAGCCGGTGCTACGGGCGCTGTACCGGCTGGCGCAGGAGGAGGAGTCGGCGCGGCGGTACGGCATCGAGTGATCGTGACAACACGAAGGCCCTCCACCGAAGTGGAAGGCCTTCGCGCTCTGTACCCCCGACCGGATTCGAACCGGCGCTACCGCCTTGAGAGGGCGGCGTGCTAGGCCGCTACACAACGGGGGCTCGGATCATGCGTTTCCGCAGATCCTGCTGGTCTACCTGGACTCGAACCAAGACTAACTGAACCAGAATCAGTCGTGCTGCCAATTACACCATAGACCAATGATGGTTTAGACCAGTCAGTACCCCCGACCGGATTCGAACCGGCGCTACCGCCTTGAGAGGGCGGCGTGCTAGGCCGCTACACAACGGGGGCCCTAGCGATCCTGCATCGTGAGCAGTGGGAGCTACCCTGGCTGCCCTCGCGGGAAGGATCTGTACCCCCGACCGGATTCGAACCGGCGCTACCGCCTTGAGAGGGCGGCGTGCTAGGCCGCTACACAACGGGGGCTTGCGGATGTGATCCGCGGGCGCAGATGAGCTCTGCGAGCTGGCCTACCTGGACTCGAACCAAGACTAACTGAACCAGAATCAGTCGTGCTGCCAATTACACCATAGGCCACTGGAACGCAAGCCCCTGAAGGCTTCTTGTTCTAGTTCGACGCTTTGGGGCTCCGGCCTTCCGGCCCGCTCCCCGCGGCGCAGGAAGAACATTACCCGAAGGTCGACGGGGCTCCAAAACGAGTATCGGCGCGCAGCAGCGAGGGCAGTTCGGCGAGCGAGGCGATACGGCGCGGCCCCACGGGCGGCTCGACGGTGGCGTACGCGCCCCCGCGGTCGATCCAGACCGACAGCAGACCGGCGTCGGCGGCGCCCCGGCCGTCGATCTCCGGGTGGTCCCCGACGTACGCCACCTGGTCCGGGGACAGCGCCAGGGCGTCGCAGGCGGCGAGGAAGGCGCCGGCCTCGGGCTTGGAGACGCCCAGCTCGGCGGCGCACAGAATGGCCTCGAAGCGGTCGTGCACGCCGAGGAGGCGCAGTTTGCGGTCCTGGACGTGGAGGCTGGAGTTGGAGAGCACCGCGTGGCGGTGGCTGGCGGCGAGGGCGTCGAGCACGGGCAGCACGTCAGGGAAGAGGCTCCACGCGGACTCGTAGTGCGTGACGTACCGCCGGAACCAGTCGTCCGCCTCCGCGTCGGTCATCTCACGTCCCAGGAAGACCCGGGTGCGGTCGCGCCGTTGTGTCTCGAAGTCCACCTCCCCGGCGGCGAACCGCGCCCACTGCTGTTCGGTGACCTCCCGCCAGCACGTCAGCGCCTCCTCCACGGAGGGATACCCCGCGAGCAGCCCTTCGGCGACCAGATGGGCGCGCATGCCCTCGCGGTCGGCGGTGGTGTAGTCGAAAAGTGTGTCGTCCACGTCCCAGACGACGGCTCGGATCGCCATGCCACCGACGGTACCGCCGGATCGGCCGGAGGCCGGTACCCGAAGACGGCGCGGGGGGGGGGGGGGGGGGGGGGGGGGGGGGGGGGGGGGGGGGGGGGGGGGGGGGGTTGCGGTCGGGGCTGGTGGCCTGTAGGTGGCGGGACGGGTGAGGGCGGGCTC
>NZ_JBVIIM010000013.1:33048-53740 GCF_055569765.1 Streptomyces sp. NPDC031365
ACGGCTGCCACCGCCAGCCGCCCCAGACCCCACCCCCCCCACCCCTCCTCCCCCCCCCCCCCCCCCCCCCCCCCCCCCCGCCCCCCTTGTCGGCTGCCTACGCGCCGAGCTTCGCCAGGGCCGCGTCGATGCGGGCCAGGGTCTGGCCCTTGCCCAGTACCTCCAGGGACTCGAAGAGGGGCAGGCCGACGGTGCGGCCGGTGACGGCGACGCGGACCGGGGCCTGGGCCTTGCCGAGCTTGAGGCCGTGGGCCTCGCCGGCGGCCAGGACGGCCTCCTTGAGGGAGTCCGGGGACGTCCAGTCGGCGGCCTCCAGCTTTTCGCGGGCGGTACGGAGGAGGGCGTCGCTTCCTTCCTTCATCGCCTTGTTCCAGCTCGCCTCGTCGAAGACCGGTTCCGGGAGGAAGAGGAAGTCCACGTTGTCCGTGATCTCCGACAGCACCTTCAGGCGGGTCTGCGCGTGCGGGGCGATGGCGTGCCACTTGGCCTCGTCGAAGGCCTCCGGGGCCCAGGGCGCGAAGGGGGCCTTGAGCCAGGGGGCACAGCGCTCGGTGAAGTCCTTCACGTCGAGCATGCGGATGTGGTCGCCGTTGATCGCCTCGCACTTCTTCAGGTCGAAGCGGGCCGGGTTCGGCTGCACGTCGGCGACGTCGAAGGCGGCGACCATCTCGCCGATGGTGAAGACGTCCTGGTCGGCGGAGAGCGACCAGCCGAGCAGGGAGAGGTAGTTGAGCAGGCCCTCGGGGAGGAAGCCGCGCTCGCGGTAGAGGTTGAGCGAGGACTGCGGGTCGCGCTTGGAGAGCTTCTTGTTGCCCTCGCCCATCACGTACGGCAGGTGACCGAAGGCGGGGGTCCGCTTCGCGATGCCCAGCTCGGTCAACGCCTTGTAGAGAGCGATCTGGCGCGGAGTGGAGGAGAGCAGGTCCTCGCCGCGCAGGACGTGGGTGATCTCCATCAGCGCGTCGTCGACCGGGTTGACCAGCGTGTACAGCGGGGCGCCGTTGGCGCGCACGATGCCGTAGTCCGGGACGTTCTCCGGGGTGAAGGTCAGCTCGCCGCGGACCAGGTCGGTGAAGGTGATCGTCTCGTCGGGCATCCGGAAGCGGACGATCGGCTCGCGGCCCTGGGCCGTGTACTCCTCGACCTGGGCGTCGGTGAGCGCGCGGCAGTGGCCGTCGTAGCCGGACGGCCGGCCGGCGGCGCGGGCGGCGTCGCGGCGGCTGTCCAGCTCCTCCTGGGAGCAGTAGCAGCGGTAGGCGTGGCCCGCGTCGAGGAGCTTCTGCGCGACGTCCCGGTAGATGTCCATGCGCTGCGACTGGCGGTACGGCGCGTGGGGGCCGCCGATCTCGGGGCCCTCGTCCCAGTCGAAGCCGAGCCAGCGCATCGAGTCGAGCAGCTGGGCGTAGGACTCCTCGGAGTCGCGGGCCGCGTCGGTGTCCTCGATGCGGAATACCAGGGTTCCGCCGTGGTGCTTGGCGAACGCCCAGTTGAACAGGGCGGTACGGACCAGGCCCACGTGGGGGTTACCGGTGGGCGAGGGACAGAAACGGACGCGTACGGGGGAGCCGGGTGCGCTAGCCACGCTTGACAACCTTGTTGGTGAGAGTGCCGATGCCTTCGATGGTGACGGCGACCTCGTCGCCGACGTGGAGGGGGCCGACCCCAGCCGGGGTGCCCGTGAGGATGACGTCGCCGGGGAGCAGGGTCATCGCCTCGGAGATGTTGACGATCAGGTCCTCGATGGGGTGGATCATCTCGCTGGTGCGGCCGAGCTGACGCTGGGCGCCGTTGACGGTGAGCTGGACCGTCAGGTCGTTCGCGGCGGCGATGTCCAGGTCCGTCTCCACCCAGGGGCCGAGCGGGCAGGAGGTGTCGAAGCCCTTGGCCCGCGCCCACTGCTTCTCACGCTTCTGGACGTCCCGCGCGGTGATGTCGTTGGCGCAGGTGTAGCCGAAGATCACGTCCTTGACGCGTTCGCGGGGGACCTCGCGGCACAGCCGTCCGATCACGACGGCCAGCTCGGCCTCGTGGTGCACCTCCTGGGAGAAGGACGGGTACTGGATGTCGTCACCCGGGCCGGTCACCGAGGTGGCGGGCTTGAAGAAGGCGAAGGGGGCGTCGGGTACCTCGTTGCCCATTTCCTTCGCGTGGTCGGCGTAGTTGCGCCCGAAGGCGACCACCTTGTTGGGGAGCACCGGCGGCAGCAGCCTGACCTTGCTCAGCGGGACCTTGGTGCCGGAGAGCTCGAAGTCCGCGAACGGGATGCCCTTGATGATGTCCAGGACGAGTTCGTCCTGCCGGTCGCCCTCGACCGCGCCGAAGGCGACGTTCCCGTCGATGGAGAATCTGGCGATGCGCACGGGATGTGTGTCCCCTTGACTTGACCGATCGGCTGGAGTCTGACGCTCCAGGCTAACGCGGTGGAGTCCCGGCCTCACGCAAGAACGAGGGGCGCCCCACGGCAGGTGGGGCGCCCCTCGTCGTCGCGCGGTGGGCCTTGAGCGTTTCGCGGCCGCCGCGCGTATGGATCGGTGTCAGTTCGCGGCGCCGGCCGCGACCGGGATCTCCATGAGGACGGTGCGCCTGGGATTGGCGGTCTGGGCCGGGAGTTCGGCGGAATGCTCCTGCTGGACCGGCGTCTGCAGATCCTCGGCGCCGTCGAGGTGAGCCAGCGTCGTACGCCGCGGGTTGGCGATCTTGTGGAACATCGTCGTCGTCTTCACTGTTTACTTGACCCTGTCCTGTTCACGGGCGCCCGGAGGGGTCGAGGACCCCGCCGGAGGGCGCGGGTTGTCGGTTTGGCCGTCCCTGTAAAGCGTCAGGCTAAACATGCGATTCCCCGCCGATGAGGGCCGAGCAGCGCGATCACGGTGTGAGTTTGCTCACGACGTGGGGGACGAACCGGCCAATCCGGACCCACCCCCCGGGTACCGGAATCGGACATTCACCCCCTGAAGCCACCATTCCGCTCCTGATCATGTCGACTGGGACACCGGGCCCGTCCGCACGTTTCACCCGCATGTGCACGCTTTGGGTGAGATTACCTTCTACCCCCGGTCACTCGCCCCTCACACCGTGTCACGTATCTCACCTGTAAGGCCACGGGCCTTGTTGGAGATCCTGCACTGTGCTGGAATTCCACGGACCGCCGCAGGGATCGAGCCGGCGCACAAGGGGCGCACAGACGCGCCGAGTGGCGGCCGAGAAGGGGGAACCAGCGCCGGTCATCCACGACCACCCCGGGGGCGTATTCAGGGCGCCCCTATGACGCCGACACCGTGCCTCGCCGTTCACGCGGAGGGGCGCCTGGTTCAGAGGTTGCGACGCTAGTGCAGGGACGTTTCAAGAGGGATGGCAGCGCTTCGGCGGAGCCGGAGCCGCAGGGCGGGACTGGCCCCAAGGCCGTCAGCTCCTCGCCCCAGCACGCCCAGAACCAGGGCCCGACCACGCCCGGGAACAACGGCGAACGCCCCGGTGCCTCCGCGCCGACGACATCGCCCGCCCCGGCCGCACCCAAGGCTTCGACCGGCCCGGGGTCGCGAATAGCGCTGCGCAACTGGCGCATCTCGACCCGTCTGGTGTCGCTGCTCGCCCTGCCTGTGGTCGCGGCCACCTCGCTGGGCGCCCTGCGTATCCAGCAGTCGATGGACGACATCCAGCAGCTCGACAACATGAAGCTGCTGACGGACATGACCCAGCAGGCCACCGAACTGGCCCATGCGCTCCAGGAGGAGCGTGACCAGTCGGCCGGCCCGCTGGCGCACGGCGGCAAGGGCACCGACTTCTCGGTCAAGGGCCACCGCGAGAAGACCGACCGCGCGATGTCGAACTTCCTCGACAGCTCCGAGGAGATCGACGCCGCGAGCAAGGACGGCAACCTCAAGGGCGTCCGCGACAACCTGGTGCAGCTCGCCGGTGACCTGGGTGAGCTCGCGAAGATCCGCAACACGGCCTTCCAGACGGAGAAGAACTCCACCCAGACCGTCGAGGGCTACCACCGTCTGATCGAGAACCTGATCGACCTCTCGCAGGACATGGCGGAGGCGACCAGCAACCCCGACATGATCCAGCGCACGCGTGCCCTGGCGTCCTTCTCCTCGGCCAAGGAGTACGCGTCGATCCAGCGCGCCGTCCTCGCCGCGGCGCTGCCCACGAGCAACACCACCAAGGGCGTCCTCTCCGAGAACGACCGGCTCTACGCCGAGTCGGCGCTCGCGAGCCAGAAGTCCGAGATCCGCAGCTTCAAGAGCATCTACGGCGGGGCCTCCGCCGCCGAGCTGCTGCTGCCGATCGAGGAGGGCAACACCACGATCAAGGCCACCGACGAGTACGCCGGCCGCGCGCTGGCCTCGGAGTTCGGTCTCGCCTCGGTCGGCGCGCGGTCCTACCGGGACTGGCTGGACGACAGCTCCACCAAGATCCAGCAGATGAAGAACATCGAGCACTCACTGCTCGAGGAGATGGAACAGAAGGCCCGTGAGCTGCGCAGCGCCACCGAGCGCGACGCGATCGTCTCCGGTGCGCTGATCCTCCTCGTGCTCGGTGTGTCACTGGTCGGCGCCTTCGTCGTGGCCCGCTCCATGATCCGCTCGCTGCGCCGGCTGGAGGAGACCGCGACCAGGGTCGCCCAGGAGCGTCTGCCCGACCTGGTCAAGCAGTTGTCCGAGACCGACCCGCAGGACGTCGACACGTCCGTGGAATCCGTCGGTGTGCACTCCCGGGACGAGATCGGCCGTGTGGCCGCGGCCTTCGACGACGTGCACCGCGAGGCGGTCCGCCTCGCCGCCGAGCAGGCCCTGCTGCGGGGCAACGTCAACGCGATGTTCACCAACCTCTCGCGTCGCTCCCAGGGTCTGATCCAGCGCCAGCTCTCGCTGATCTCCGAGCTGGAGTCCCGCGAGGCCGATCCGGACCAGCTGTCCTCGCTGTTCAAGCTCGACCACCTCGCCACGCGTATGCGCCGTAACGGTGAGAACCTCCTCGTTCTCGCGGGTGAGGAGCCCGGCCGCCGGTGGACCCGCCCGGTTCCACTGGTCGACGTGCTGCGTGCCGCCGCGTCCGAGGTGGAGCAGTACGAGCGCATCGAGCTGGCCTCCGTGCCGACCACCGAAGTGGCCGGCCGGGTCGTCAACGACCTCGTGCACCTGCTCGCCGAGCTGCTGGAGAACGCGACCTCGTTCTCCTCCCCGCAGACCAAGGTCAAGGTCACCGGTCACGCGCTGCCCGACGGCCGTGTGCTGATCGAGATCCACGACACCGGTATCGGTCTGTCGCCGGAGGACCTGGCCGCGATCAACGAGCGGCTCGCCTCGCCGCCCACCGTGGACGTCTCCGTCTCCCGCCGCATGGGTCTGTTCGTGGTCGGCCGGCTGTCCCAGCGTCACGGCATCCGCATCCAGCTCCGCCCGTCCGACTCCGGTGGCACGACCGCACTGGTCATGCTGCCCGTCGACGTCGCCCAGGGCGGCAAGAAGCCGCAGGCCAAGCCCGGTCAGCCGGGTGCCGGTGGCGGCGGTCCCGCCGCCGCGCAGGCCGCCGCCGGTGCCGCCGCCGCGCGGCGTGCCGCCGGGGCCGGCCAGTCCGCCGGCGGTGTGCTCGGCGCCGGTGCGCCCGGTGGCAGGCTCGGGGCCGGTCAGGGTCCGCGTGCCGCGCTGCCCGGGCGGGACGGCGGTGGCCGTCCCGGCGGCCGGGGTCCGCAGGGTCAGCCGGGCGGTCAGACGCCCTCGCTGTTCGACCACGGTGCTCCTTCCGGCCCCCCGCAGGGCCGTCCCGCGCCCGCCGGCGCGGGTGCCGGCTTCGGCGACCGGGCACCCGGCGCCCCGCAGGGGATGCAGGCCGCGGGTCCGAACGGGAAGCAGGACAACCAGGACGCTTTCGGTGGCGGCCGGGGCCAGGTGCCGCCGCAGCGTGGCAACGGCGGCGCCGAGCGCGGCCGTCGCCCGCAGCTGCCGCCGCGTGGCGGCGCACGCCCCGAGCTGCCCGGTGGCGACCAGCAGCAGCCGCGTGTGCCCAGCTGGAGCGACGAGAACGCTCAGCCGCCGGTGCCGCGCGCCTCGCTGGACGCCCCGCGCGGCCATGAGGAGCCGGACGTCTCCCGCACCTCGGCCATGCCGCGGTTCGACGACCGGCAGGGTTCCGGCGCGACGGCGGAGATCCCTCGCTTCGACGAGCGCCAGAACACCGGCGCGCCCTCCTACGGTTTCGACGCACCGCAGAACACCGGCCAGTACCCCCAGCCCGGTACGGACGGTGGCCAGAACACCGGCCAGTACGGCCGGCCCGGCGCGAACGGTGGCCAGAACACCGGCCAGTACGCCCGCGGTGACATCTTCGGTGCTCCGCAGGGCGGGCAGAACCCGTCCTCCACGGGCCAGTTCCCCGCCCCGCAGGGGTACGGCAACGGCTCCACCGGTCAGTACCCGGCACCGCGCCAGGACAACGGCTCCACCGGCCAGTTCGAGCGCCCGCAGACGAACGGCACGCACGGCGCCGGCCTCGGCGCTCCGCGTTCTCCGATCCCGCCCGTCCCGCCCGCCCCGCCACAGCATCGGCCTGACGACGGGCGCGGAGCGTCCGACGCCTGGGCACTGCCGCCGGCGACCGGCCCCGGTGACGGTCGTACGCCGCTGTACGACACCCTCGAGACCAACTGGTTCCACGGTGGCGGCGGTGCACCGGAGCAGGGCGAAGGCCAGGCTCCAACGCCCCAGCAGCCGCAACAGCAGCCCCAGCAGCCGCAGGGCCCCACCGGCCCGCAGCGGTCTGCCGCTGCCTGGCGCAGCTCGCCCAACGACGAGCTGGTCCGACAGGCCGAACGCGTCCGCCAACCGGCCGCGGGCGGCGTCACCACCTCCGGCCTGCCGCGCCGGGTACCCAAGGCGAACCTCGTCCCGGGTACGGCTCAGCAGCAATCGCACCAGAGCGGTCCTCAGGTCTCGCGCGCCCCCGATGACGTGCGCGGCCGGCTGACCAATCTCCGTCGGGGTATCGCACAGGGTCGTCAGGCCGGGTCCACCCAGACCGGCAGCTTCCCGAGGCCCACTCACCAGCAGGAGCGTTAGTTGAGCCCGATGAGCCAGGCGGCACAGAACCTCAACTGGTTGATCACCAACTTCGTGGACAACACCCCCGGGGTGTCCCACACCGTCGTCGTGTCTGCCGACGGTCTCCTTCTCGCGCTCTCCGAGGGCTTCCCGCGCGACCGCGCGGACCAACTCGCGGCCGTCGCTTCGGGACTGACCTCCCTGACGGCCGGCGCTTCCCGGATTTTCGAAGGCGGCGATGTCGCCCAGACGGTCGTCGAGATGGAACGAGGATTCCTCTTCCTCATGTCCGTGTCCGACGGCTCGTCCCTGGCCGTGCTCGCGCACCCTGACTGCGACATCGGCCTCGTCGGCTACGAAATGGCGCTCCTGGTCGACCGCGCGGGGGCGGTCCTCACCCCGGACCTGCGCGCCGAGCTACAGGGAAGTCTGCTCCACTGATCGGCCCGGCACCACCCGTCTCACCAAATCACCGTCCGGCCGCCACATTCCCCCCACCGGCCCCGTCAGACGGCTTGACCGACCGACTTGCTGTCCCGCCCGGAGGATTCATGACCCCGCCCACCGCCTCTCATGATCCGTACGCGGAGCCGTACGAGGACGAGGGCGACCAGCCACTGGTCCGTCCCTATGCGATGACCGGTGGCCGGACCAGGCCCCGCTACCAGCTGGCCATCGAGGCTCTGATCAGTACGACGGCCGACCCGGCAGCACTCATGGGACTCCTTCCGGAGCACCAGCGCATCTGCCATCTGTGCCGTGAGGTGAAGTCGGTCGCCGAGGTATCGGCGCTGCTCAACATGCCCCTGGGTGTTGCCCGGATCCTGGTGGCCGACCTGGCGGAGGCGGGACTCGTCGCCGTGCACCAGCCGGGCGGCGACGAGACGACCGGCGCCCCGGACGTGACACTGCTCGAAAGGGTGCTCAGTGGACTTCGCAAGCTCTAGCGGCGGGACGGTCTCCGAAAGCCGTGCCACCACGTCCGCGAAGATCGTGGTGGCGGGCGGCTTCGGCGTGGGCAAGACCACGTTCGTCGGCGCCGTCTCGGAGATCAACCCGCTGCGCACGGAGGCAGTCATGACGTCTGCTTCGGCAGGCATCGACGACCTCACCCACACCGGAGGCAAGACCACCACGACGGTGGCCATGGACTTCGGCCGTATCACCCTGGACCAGGACCTGATCCTGTACCTGTTCGGTACGCCCGGTCAGGACCGCTTCTGGTTCATGTGGGACGACCTGGTGCGCGGCGCCATCGGCGCGATCGTGCTGTGCGACACCCGCCGGCTGGCGGACTGCTTCCCGGCGGTCGACTACTTCGAGAACTCGGGGCTTCCGTTCGTGGTCGCCCTCAACGGCTTCGACGGCCAGCAGCCCTACACACCCGAGGAGGTGCGCGAGGCGCTGCAGATCGGGCCCGACGCCCCGATCATCTCGACGGACGCCCGACACCGCGCGGATGCGAAGAGTGCGCTGATCACGCTGGTCGAGCACGCCCTTATGGCGCGTCTCAGGTAGAGCCAAAACAGAAGCGGCATACCGCGGTTGTCGTAGATGTACCGGTGCCGGCTGTGTCCTTTGACACGGCCGGCCTCGGTGTTCATAACGTTTCGGCAGAGGAATCGGGGGATGTCGACACGCGACGCGTTCGCGCGGTACCACTGCGCGCACGAAGGGCTTGCCTTTTGCCAGGGCTCGACCTGTATGACCGTTTTGTCTAGGACTTACCTCACTTGATTTTCCCGCCCTCCCATGTTTGGAAGAGCGCTGGTCGGCATGCTGGAATGCCTGAACTGCCCATTGGTCAAAGACGTACTCAGTAGTCGATGGCATGCCGGGCTCTGAGACACTGCGGCACGACGAAGGTGCCGACCGCCGAGAGGTTGTTGGTCGAGTGAGGCGAAGCAAGAACAGTCCCGAGCCGTCGGCCCGGGGCAACTTCACGCCGCCGCCGCGCACAGCGGCGCCCGCCCCCGTACCCGGTCCCGAAGCCACGGCCTCACCCGCCCAGAGCAGAAGTCGCATGTCCCCGCGCAACTGGCGGGTGGCCACCAGACTGAACGCGATCCTGCTCATACCCGTGATGGTCGGCCTGGTCATGGGCGGCATCCAGGTGAAGAGCTCGATCGACACCTGGAGCGAGGCCGAGGACGCCGAGAACACCGCGCGCCTGGTGCAGGCCTCCCTCACGTATGCCAACGCCCTCTACAACGAGCGCGACGTCACCGCGGTCCCGCTGCTCCAGGGCAAGGGCCAGTCCGACCCGGACGTCACCAAGGCACGCACCGAGACCGACAAAGCGGCCGACGCCTTCGACGAGGCCGCGCAGAGCATGCCGGGCAAGCCCGGCCTCGAGCGCCGACTGCGGCTGTTCCGCGAGGCCGAGCCGCAGCTGAGCACGCTGCGTGCCGCCGCGTACACCTCCAAGCTCAAGGGCGTGCAGACCGAGGAGGGCTACGTCGCCGTCGCCCACCCGCTGATGGAGTTCGCCAACGAACTCGGTCTCGGCACCGGCAACATCACCAGCTACGGACGTACGGTCTACGCGATCTCGCTGACCAAGGCGGCGCTGTCGCTGGAGCGCTCCATCGGTATGCACCTACTGGTGAAGCCGGGCCCGACCGACAGCCAGCTCGCCAGCCAGCGTGTGGCCCTTTCCTCATACGCCTACCTCGAGGGCATCGCCATCGAGGAGTACACGGGCGGTGGCACCGAGGCCGACGCGGCCAAGCTGGAGCAGACCGCGCAGCGGATCCAGGCCGAGGGTGCCGCCATGGCCAAGGAGGCCAAGCAGCAGGACCCGGACTATGTCGCGCCGCCCGCCAAGCCGGAGACGATGATCTCCGAGCTCGGCCGTCTTCCCTCCGTGGACCCGGCCGCGCGCGCCGAACTCGCCTCGAAGGGCATCACCCCCGCCAACTGGTGGGCCGTGAACACCCTCAAGTTCGACGGCTACCGCGAGATCGAGTCCGATCTGGCCGACGCCGCGGTGACCGAGGCCGCCCAGATCTCCGACAACGCCCAGCGTGATGCCTTCATCACCGGTGCCGCCGTCGTGATCGCGCTGCTCGCCGCGTTCATCCTGGCCGGCATGGTGGCCCGCCAGATGAGCCGCTCCATGCGCCAGCTGCGCAACGCCGCGTTCGGCATCGCCGAGCAGCGCCTGCCGATGCTGGTCGACCAGCTCTCCCGTACCGACCCCGGCCGGGTCGACACCCGGGTCCAGCCGATCCCGATCACCTCGACCGACGAGATCGGCGAAGTCGCCCGCGCCTTCGACCAGGTGCACCGGGAGGCCGTCCGGCTCGCCTCCGAGCAGGCCCTGCTGCGGGGCAACATCAACGCGATCTTCACGAACCTGTCGCGCCGCAACCAGTCGCTGATCGAGGGCCAGCTGACCCTGATCACCGACCTGGAGAACAACGAGGCCGACCCGGACCAGTTGGAAAACCTCTTCCGCCTGGACCACCTGGCCACCCGTATGCGCCGCAACGGCGAGAACCTGCTGGTCCTCGCCGGCGAGGAGCCCGGCCGCCGCTGGGACCAGCCGGTGCCGCTGGTCGACGTACTGCGCGCCGCCTCCTCCGAGGTCGAGCAGTACGAGCGCATCGAGCTGTCCGGCGTCCCCGAGGCCGAGATCCACGGCCGCGCGGTGACCGACCTCGTGCACCTGCTCGCCGAGCTCCTCGAGAACGCCACCACGTTCTCGTCCCCGCAGACCAAGGTCCGCGTCACCGCGACCCGGCTCCCCGACGGCCGCGTGATGATCGAGATCCACGACAAGGGCATCGGCCTCACCGCCGAGGACTTCGCGGACATCAACCACAAGCTGGCCAACCCGCCGACCGTGGACGCCGCCATCTCGCAGCGCATGGGTCTGTTCGTGGTCGGCCGGCTGTCCGACCGGCACGGCATCCGGGTCCAGCTGCGCCCCTCGGGCGAGCAGGCCGGCACCACCTCGCTGGTCATGCTGCCGGACGCGATCACCCACGGTGGTGGCGGCGAGCAGCAGATGAACCGCGACGACTTCACGGTCTCGCAGATCATCCCGGAGCAGAGCTTCCAGGGTGAGAGCTTCAACCACCAGCCGCTGCGCACCGCCGCGGAGCTCGGCTTCGACGACAGCCGTTACGCGGAGGTCCCCGACGACATCCGGGAGCTGGACCCCGTCGGCCGTTCCCTGATGCGCGAGGAGCGCCGGGCGGCCCTGGAGTCCCAGCCCCAACCCGAGCCGACCGCCACGAACGCCCAGGAGACTCCCGAGGCGCCCGGCTACCCGGACGAGTTCGCCGCCCCACAGGGCTACGACAACGGCCAGGGGTACGAGGGCAACGGGCAGGGCGACTACACCAACGCCCAGGGCTTCGACGGCTACCAGGAGCAGCAGGGCGCCGGGTACGACCAGCAGGCATACGACAACGGGCAGCAGACGGCGTACGACGATCAGCAGCAGTCGTACGGCGAGGGCTACTACGCGCAGAACGGCTCCTTCCCGTCCGACAGCGGTTACCCGGACCCCTCCTACGCGGAGCCGGCCCGGGGCGACCACACGGCGCCGGGTGCCACGGCCCCCGACGGCTTCACGGCCTTCTCGGACCGGCGCCGGGAGGACGACTGGCCGCAGCAGGACGGCTACCGCAACGGCTACCCGGACCAGTACCCTGCTCAGGCCCCGGATGCGGAATCCACGCAGGCCGATGACGTACGTGAGCAGGACAGCGTAGGCTTCGACCGACCGGGACCGGCTGCCTCCGAGAGCCACGACCTGACCAATGCCGGGCTTCCCCGCCGCGGATCCACCGCGAACGGCACGAACGGCACGTCTCTCGTGACCCCGGAGCCGCCGGCCTCCACTCCGGAGAGCAACGGCGGCAGCGGATGGCGGTCGGCGAATGACGAACGCTGGCAGCAGGCCTCGTCGCTCCGGAAGCCCAAGGCAGGCGGAGTGACCTCCTCCGGTCTGCCGCGGCGGGTCCCCAAGGCCAACCTGGTCGAGGGAGCCGCCGAAACCACCCCTCAGGGAGGCCCACAGGTCTCCCGCGCCCCGGAGGACGTCCGGGGCAGGCTGAGCAACCTGCGACGCGGTGTCCAACGGGGCCGCAACGCGGGCAGTGAATCGAACGGTCAGGGCTTCGGTTCTGACAGCACCTACAACCAGGAGCGTTAGTGTGAGCCCGATGAGCCAGGCGGCACAGAACCTGAACTGGTTGATCACCAACTTCGTGGACAACACCCCGGGGGTGTCCCACACGGTGGTGGTCTCCGCCGACGGACTCCTTCTGGCGATGTCCGAAGGCTTCCCCCGTGACCGCGCCGACCAGCTCGCGGCCGTCGCCTCCGGTCTGACGTCTCTGACGGCAGGCGCCTCCCGGATCTTCGAGGGCGGCAGCGTGAACCAAACGGTTGTGGAGATGGAGCGAGGGTTCCTCTTCCTGATGTCCATTTCCGACGGTTCGTCGCTCGCGGTTCTCGCACATCCGGAGGCCGACATCGGCCTCATTGGATACGAGATGGCCCTTCTGGTCGACCGTGCCGGTACGGTCCTGACACCGGACCTCCGTGCGGAGCTCCAGGGGAGCCTTCTCAACTAAAGGACGCACGGTGCGGTTTGGTGTCCCGGGGCCGTAAGGTTTCGGGACGCGGCTCCACAGTGACGGGTACAAGGCATATCGGAGGAGGAGAAAGTGGCAACACCCCCAGGCGGTTCATCGTCGGGCAACTGGTCGTACGGTCCCGCACAGGGCCAGAACGACGGTGGCCAGAACGGGTACGGCTACCCCTCCACCCCGGACCACCGGCAGCCGTACGCGCCGCAGGGCCCTGGCCCTTCGCCGTACGACCAGCCGCACGCGCCACGTATCCAGCCGGTGCAGCCGCAGCGTCACACCCCCGAGTCGGCGCCCGCCGCGGCGTCGCACAACCCCCTGGTGCGCCCGTACGCGATGACGGGCGGCCGCACCAGGCCGCGGTACCAGCTCGCCATCGAGGCACTGGTGCACACCACCGCGCAGCCGCACCAGATGCAGGGCCAGCTGCCCGAGCATCAGCGGATCTGCAACCTCTGCCGGGAGATCAAGTCGGTGGCCGAGGTCTCGGCCCTGCTGACCATCCCTCTCGGCGTGGCCAGGATTCTCGTCGCCGACTTGGCGGAGGCGGGACTGGTCGCCATCCATCAGCCCGGCGGCGACGAGAGCGCCGGCGGCCAGCCAGACGTGACACTGCTCGAAAGGGTGCTCAGTGGACTTCGCAAGCTCTAGCGGCGGTCCTTCCCGCTCCACCACATCAGCGAAGATCGTGGTGGCGGGTGGCTTCGGCGTGGGCAAGACCACGTTCGTCGGGGCCGTTTCGGAGATCAACCCGCTGCGCACGGAGGCCGTCATGACGTCTGCTTCGGCAGGCATCGACGACCTCACCCACACCGGGGACAAGACGACCACGACGGTCGCCATGGACTTCGGCCGTATCACCCTGGACCAGGACCTGATTTTGTACCTGTTCGGTACGCCCGGTCAGGACCGCTTCTGGTTCATGTGGGACGACCTGGTGCGCGGCGCCATCGGCGCGATCGTGCTGGTGGACACCCGTCGTCTCGCCGACTGCTTCCCGGCCGTCGACTATTTCGAGAACTCGGGGCTTCCGTTCGTGATCGCCCTCAACGGCTTCGACGGCCAGCAGCCGTACAACCCGGACGAGGTCCGGGAGGCACTGCAGATCGGTCCGGACACGCCGATCATCACGACGGACGCGCGGCATCGTGCCGATGCGAAGTCGGCGCTGATCACTCTCGTGGAGCACGCGCTGATGGCCCGTCTCCGCTGACGGTGACCACCGGTGTGTACGCCGCCCCCTGTATCAGGCGTCCTGCCCGCGCCCCGTCTGCCACAGCCTGACGGGGCAGTCGTGCAGCAGCCTGCGGGCAGTGGCGCCGCTGGAGCGGCACGGGTGGGCGCTGGGGGTACCCCCTTCGGGGGAGGCACCTCGTAGCGCCGAGTTGCGCAACAGCCCCTTGCGGCCTCTGGGTTGCCGGGGGCTTTCGCATGCCGGGTGCGGGCGTGCGGGGGCTGGTCGCGCAGTCCCCCTGAGGGTGTCCCCCGGACGGAGTGACGAGGCGCCCCTGAGGGTGTTGCCCGGCGGCGTGGCGAGTGGCGGGCTTCGTTCAACGAGTCAGGGCCCCTCCGTGGTGGAGGGGCCCTGACGTCATCGACGGCGAGGGTCAGCGCCAGCTGTGCGGAGCCCGGAAGCCCGGCTCGCGTTCGAGGCGGCGCCAGCCGGCCCGCGCCCGGCCCTGGTGAGCGGGAGCCGACGACGGCTGCGTGGCCGCACGCGCCAGCAGGATCGCCGTGATCGCGGCGACTTCCTCGGGTTCGGCGTGGCCCTTCTCGACACGGATGTCATGTGTGCTCATGGCTCTCAGTCTCCCTGGGAGAGATGTCCGCCGGGTTACTGCGGCGGGTTGCCGTGCTTGCGGGACGGCAGATCGGCGTGCTTGGTCTGGAGCATCGCCAGCGAACGGATCAGCACCTCACGCGTCTCGGCGGGGTCGATCACGTCGTCCACCAGTCCGCGCTCGGCCGCGTAGTAGGGGTGCATCAACTCGGACTTGTACTCCTTGACCATGCGGGCACGCATGGCGTCGGAGTCCTCGGCCTCGGCGATCTGGCGGCGGAAGATGACGTTGGCCGCGCCCTCCGCGCCCATCACCGCGATCTCGTTCGTCGGCCACGCGTAGGTGAGGTCCGCGCCGATGGACTGGGAGTCCATGACGATGTACGCGCCTCCGTACGCCTTGCGCAGGATCAGCGAGATCCGCGGCACGGTCGCGTTGCAGTACGCGTACAGCAGCTTCGCGCCGTGCCGGATGATCCCGCCGTGCTCCTGGTCGACGCCCGGGAGGAAGCCGGGGACGTCCAGGAACGTGAGGATCGGGATGTTGAAGGCATCGCACATCTGGACGAAGCGGGCGGCCTTCTCGGACGCCTCGATGTCCAGCACACCCGCCAGCGACTGCGGCTGGTTGGCGACGATGCCGACGACCTGGCCGTCCATACGGGCCAGCGCGCAGATGATGTTGCGGGCCCAGCGCTCGTGGACCTCCAGGTACTCGCCGTCGTCGACGAGCTCCTCGATGACCTTGGCCATGTCGTACGGCCGGTTGCCGTCGGCGGGCACCAGGTCCAGCAGGACCTCGCTGCGGCGGTCGGCGGCGTCGGCGCTCTCCGCCCGCGGCGGGTTCTCCCGGTTGTTCTGCGGGAGCAGCGACAGGAGGTAGCGCACCTCGTGGATGCACGTCTCCTCGTCGTCGTAGGCGAAGTGGCAGACGCCGGAGGTCTCGGCGTGCACGTCCGCGCCGCCCAGGCCGTTCTGGGTGATTTCCTCGCCGGTGACCGCCTTGACCACGTCCGGCCCGGTGATGAACATCTGCGAGGTGTCCCGCACCATGAACACGAAGTCGGTGAGGGCGGGGCTGTAGGCCGCGCCGCCCGCGCACGGGCCGAGCATCACGCTGATCTGCGGGATGACGCCGGACGCCTTGGTGTTGCGCTGGAAGATGCCGCCGTAGCCGGCGAGGGCGGAGACGCCTTCCTGGATACGAGCGCCCGCACCGTCGTTCAGCGACACCAGCGGGGCACCGGCCGCGATGGCCATGTCCATGATCTTGTGGATCTTGGTGGCGTGCGCCTCGCCCAGCGCACCGCCGAAGATCCGGAAGTCATGGGCGTAGACGAAGACCGTACGGCCCTCCACCGTGCCCCAGCCGGTGATCACACCGTCGGTGTACGGCTTCTTCTCCTCCAGACCGAATCCGGTGGCCCGGTGCCGGCGCAGCTGCTCGACTTCCCGGAAGGAGCCAGCGTCCAGCAGCAGTTCGATGCGCTCCCGCGCGGTCAGCTTGCCCTTGGCGTGCTGCGCCTGGGTCGCCTTCTCGCTCGGGCCGGCCAGTGCCCGGTCACGGATCTCGTGCAGTTCGGCCACGCGTCCGGGCGCGTCGGTCGGCTCACCCGGCGCCTCATCCAAAACGGTCATGTAGTGACCTTACGAAGCACACCGGGGATTGCGAGCCGTCGACTCCTCACAGTGTCCGGCGCATTTTCCTGGTACCACTGAACAGAACCATGACGGCGTTCAGGCGTTCTGACTGCTCAGAGGGCTTTCGGCTTGTAGGGGTCACACAAAGACGTCGACTGAGAGCCACCTCACACTCATGCGTGGCGTCCGCCTCCCCCGACGGTGACACGAAGCCTCAGCCGGGGGCCGGTGGCCAGGCCCTCCACGGAGAGTCCGGGCCTTCAGCCCCTCCCGCACCGGGTGTTCCCATACCATCTCCACCGGTTCGCCCGTTCGGGTCGGCCGGCTGACGCAGAGGGTAGCGGTACGGCCGTGGCGGCGGAGCGGCACACTCACCGTGGATGGATACGGCGGTCTGCCGCCCCGTGGTGCCCGGGGACGGCGACCGTCCGGCGGGCGGGGGTATTGGCGAGGGGGGCCGGGCACGCGTGGGCGCCCCCGGGTGGCCGCCGCCGCGACCAGGCGGCGGCCGACCCGAAGGATGCCACCCGCACCAAGGCGCCCTGCCCTCCCGTGCGTTCACTCCCGCCCGAGAACGTTGTCGAGGCCGCCTACGCCGTGCAGCGCCTGCACGTCGAGCGCGGCATCGCCGCCGGACGCCGGACGCCGGGCGGCGGGCGGCGGGATCGGCCTGACCTCCCACCGCCATCCAGCGTCAACTCGGTGTCGGCCGTCCGGACTTGCCGGACAGCCCACCGCGGACCGCTCCCGGCTCGCAGGGACGTCACCGCTGCCGACCGGCCGGCGCCGGGCACCGGCCTCCGCACAACCGCTCCTGCGGAACGGTCCCGGACGACACCCACTCCGGCCGGTACGCCGCTGCCGACCGCCACGGGTGGAAACGGCGGGGCCGTGGGCGGTCGCCCTCCGGCTGAAGCCCGGCACTCCAGCCGGAGGGCCGGGCCGGTGCGGTCGTCGGAATTCAGCCGAAGCGGTTGAGGAGTCCCCGGTAGAGGCGAGGGGTGAGGGCGCGCACCCGAGCCGGAAGGGAGAGCCAGGTGGGGACGTAGGTGTCGTCGCGGGCCTGGAAGACGGCGTCCCAGACGGCGGCCGCGACCCTGCCGGGTGAGGTGGGCCGGGGGTGGGCACGGTGGTACGGCCTGCCGCGGCGGGCGAAGAAGCCCGTCTCGACGGGGCCGGGCACGATCAGGCTCACCCCCACCCCCGTGCCGCGCAGTTCCTGCCGGAGCGCCTCCGCGAACGCGGCGAGCCCCGCCTTGGCGGCGGAGTACACCGCTTCCTCCCGTACGCCCACACAGCCGGCCACCGAGCCGACCAGCACCACGCGGCCCCCGCCGGCCGCCACCATCACGGGCAGCACCTCCCGTACGAGGTGCAGTGTCGCGTTGAGGTCGAGGAAGAGCACCCGGTCGATGTCGGTGTGCGGCATGCTCAGGAACGAGCCCGCCCAGCCGATGCCCGCCCCGGCGACCAGAACGTCGATCCGGCCGGTCTCTCGCAGCGCGACCTCCGCCAGCAGTTTCGCTCCGTCCGGCGCAGCGAGGTCTGCGGGCAGGAGCACCGCCGAGGTACCGGACGCCGTCTCCTCCAACCGCCGCCGGTCCCGGCCGCTGAGCAGCAGGTGCCAGCCCCCGGCGGCGAAGCGCCGCGCGGTGGCCGCGCCGATGCCCGAGGAGGCCCCGGTGACGAGGGCGACGCGCCGGTCGGTGCGGGGCGGCCCGTGTCCGCGTGCCGCCGTGCGGGTGGACGCGGAGACACGGGCGGCACCGCGTTCTGGGCCCGCCGGGGGGTCGTAGGTGGATCCGGAGCCGGTGATGGTCACGAGTCGGTCTCCCATGCGCTGTCGCTGCGGGTCCTCGCATCCAGGACACCCCCGGCCCGGCGCTCCGCGCCAGCGCTGGGGCCCGATCACCCGCCCCGGCGCGGTCCGGCCGGTGCGGGACGCTCCCCGGTCAGCAGGCGTGGCCCCGGCCCGCCCGGGGGCCTTCGTGCCCGGCGCGCAGGACCACTCCTGCGTGCCGCGGATGCGGCCATGTGGGCGTACGGGGCGTACGGCGCCCGGTTCCCCGGGTTACGAAGAAGGCATCCCTTTCGTATCCGGTCCGTCCGGCCCCGTGACGAGGTCACTTATGCGTCTGTTGCTCGTCCATCCCAGCGCCCTGATGTACTCCGAGATCTTCCTGCGGCTCGAACCACTGGGCCTGGAGCGCGTGGCGGGCGCCGCCCGGGAGGCCGGTCATGAGGTCCGGGTCGTCGACCTGCAGGTGCTCGGCGTCCGTCGGCTGCGCGACGAGGTGCGCTCCTTCCGGCCGGAAGCCCTCGGCATCTCCCTGAACTATCTGGCGAACATCCCCGAGGCGATCGCGCTGGCCAAGAGGGTGAAGCAGGAGGTGCCGGGCTGCTTCGTGTTCCTCGGCGGGCACAGTGTCTCCTTCGTCGCCGAGGAGGTCGTCGAACAAGCGGCGGGCGCGGTCGACGCGGTGGTCCGCGGCGAGGGGGAGCCGGTCGTCGGGCCGCTCCTGGAGGCGGTGCGCGACGGCGGCGTGGAGGGTGTGCCGGGCGTCGTCACGGCGAGTGGACGCGGCCCCGCGCCGCTGATGCTGCACAGCATCGACGCGCCGCTTCCGGCCCGGGACCTGATGCGCAGCCGGCGCCGCTACTTCATCGGCGAGCTCGATCCGTGCGCGTCGATCGAGTTCACCCGCGGCTGCCCCTGGGACTGCTCGTTCTGCTCGGCCTGGACCTTCTACGGCCGCAGCTACCGCAAGGCCTCGCCCGAGGCGGCGGCGGAGGACCTGGCGAGGATCCCCGAGCCGAACGTGTTCATCGTGGACGACGTGGCGTTCATCCGGCCCGAGCACGGGAACGCCATCGCCGCCGAGGTGGAGCGGCGTGGCATCCGCAAGCAGTACTACCTGGAGACCCGGTCCGACGTCCTGCTGCGCCATCCCGAGGTGTTCGAGCGGTGGGCGCGGCTGGGGCTGCGCTACATGTTCCTCGGCATGGAGGCGATCGACGCCGAGGGCCTCGATCTGTACCGCAAGCGGGTCAGCCCCGACGAGAACCTGAAGGCGCTCGAGACCGCCCGCCGGCTCGGCATCAAGGTCGCGATCAATCTGATCGTGGACCCGGGCTGGGACGAGGAGCGCTTCCGTGTGGTGCGGGAGTTCGCGCTGGCCGTGCCGGAGATCGTGCACTTCACCGTGATGACGCCGTACCCGGGTACGGAGATCTGGCACACCGAGTCGCGCCGGCTCACCACCCGCGACTACCGCCTCTTCGACATCCAGCACGCGGTGGTGCCCACCACGCTGCCGCTGGCGCGGTTCTACGAGGAGTTGGTGCGCACCCAGGCGGTCATCAACCGCAAGCATCTGGGGATGCGCACGGCGTTCGGCGCGGCGCGGGTCCTCGCCCGCAATCTGGCGCACGGGCAGACGAACTTCGCCCGCATGCTGTGGAAGTTCAACCAGGTGTACAACCCGCGCCGGCAGCTCGCCGACCACGCGCGGCCGGTGCGCTACGAGCTGCCGCTGCCGCAGCGTCTGGACGTCGGCGACCGGCGCATGCTGTACGTCCACACCCGGGACGTGACCCGGGACGCGCCCGCCCGCTCCCGCCCGCCGAAGGGGTAGCCGGCCGGGCCCCCAGCCGTGTGCCGCCGGTACCGCAGGGAATCCGGCCCGGACGGCGTCGTGTGCGGGAGAGGGCGTTCCCGGCACGTCACATGGCCTGGTTTCAGCGCTTCAGGGGCCTGAACGCGACACCTTCCCCAAAGATGTTGAACTTTGAAGGGAATGGGTCTACGGTAGGTCTTGCCCGGTTAGTTGAACATTCAACGTACTTCTCAGGAGGAACACCATGGGTATCTTCGGCCGCAAGAACGACGAGACCGCCACCGCGACCACCGCCGACGCGGTGAGCCCGGACCTGGCCGCGCTGACCGGTGAGTACACGATCGACCCGGCGCACACCACGATCGGCTTCGTCGCCCGCCACGCGATGGTCACCAACGTCAAGGGCAGCTTCCAGGACTTCACCGGAACCCTGCAGCTCGACGGCTCGGACCCGGCCAAGTCCACGGCCTCCCTCGACGTGGTGATGGACAGCATCGAGACGGGCAACGCCGACCGCGACGGCCACCTGAAGAGCTCGGACTTCTTCAAGACGGACGAGTTCCCGACGATGACCTTCCGCACCACCAAGGCGGAGGCCCTCGGCGGCGACGACTACCGCATCACCGGCGACCTGACCATCCTGGGCACCACCAGGCCGCTCACCATCGACCTCGAGTTCAACGGCGCCGCCACCGACCCGTTCGGCAACCAGCGCGTCGGCTTCGAGGGCACGTCCGAGATCCTGCGTTCCGAGTGGGGTCTGACCTGGAACGCGGCGCTGGAGACCGGCGGCGTCCTGGTCTCCGACAAGATCAAGCTGAACTTCGACATCTCGGCGATCCGCAAGGCCTGACCCGCCGGCCCGGCGCCCTGCCCGGCGCCACCCCTGAGCGCGCCCGCCTTTCCCGTACGGGAAAAGAAAGGAGCCGGCCTCTCCCCGGCGGCCGCCACCAGGTGCCCCGCCAAAGGGAAAACCCAGCAGCAAGAGGGGACATGACGGACAAC
>NZ_JBVIIM010000013.1:53750-178042 GCF_055569765.1 Streptomyces sp. NPDC031365
AAAAAGATAAGTCTAATCTCTGACATTTCGGCGATCCGAAATGCCGGACCCCCCGCCCCGCCCCTCCACCCGACCCCACCCCTAACCCCCCCCCCCTTCCCCGGACGGGAAGGGCGGGCGCTCGGCGTTTCCGTGGCGTTCGCCACCGGCGTCCGCGCCGACGGACAAGCCCGGCATCAGGCCGGGATCGGCTGGACGCCGTTCGTCCGCGCGGTACGGCGGTGGGACGCCCGGACGGCCGGTGACGCGTGGATCACCGTGTCGAGAACCGAGCCCGCCTCCGCCGCCTGGAACCGGGAGTTCAGAAACCCCCGCCGAAGTCGCCTCCGCCACCGAAACCACCGCCGCCGAAGTCGCCTCCGCCACCGAAGTCGCCACCGAAGTCCCCGGAGTCGAAGTCGGCCCCGGAGACGTCGCCGCCACCGTAGCCGCCGAAGTCGCCGTAACCGGCGCCGTAGTCGGACGCGTAGCCGGGGCCGGCCATCATGCCGCCGAGCATGGTGCCGACGAGCAGGCCGGGCAGTAGACCGCCGCCGAAGTAGCCGCCGGCCCAGGGGCCGTAGGCGGGGCCCGCCTCGTAATAGGGCCGGCGTCCGTAGTCGGTGTCGACCTCACGGACCGCGGGGTCGACACCGTCGGCCAGGCGGGCGCGGTCGGCCGCACACACGGGGACCTCGCGCTCGGCACCGCCCGGGGGTGTCCAGATGGCGTCGGCGACCGAAGGGCCGTGCCGCGGGTCGAAGAAGCAGGGCGGCCGGCGCTCCGGCAGCGGGCGTCCGTCGCGGCGGGCGTCGAGCCGGGCCAGGGCGAAGCGGCCGTCTTCCACGGCCTGGGTGACGGCCCGGACGTCCTCCGGTTTACGGGCCGCGGCCATGTGCGACTTGGACTGCTCGTAGGCGTCCAGCGCGTGCTCGTAGTCCGCGCGCATCGCATCGTCCGCGCCGGGTTCGCCGGGGTGGAAGTCGAGGCGGTCGAGTTCCTCGCCGAACGCGGTGATGTCCTCGTCGACCACCACCCGCAGCTTCTCCAGCGCGGCCCGCTGCTCGTCCTCGTGGCGGCGCCGGTTTCGGCGGGACAGGGCGTACACGCCCGCGCCGCCGGCCGCCAGCACCGCGCCGACGGTGATCAGCCCGCCGACCGGGACCTCGCCGGACCCCTCGGTCCAGGAACCGGGAGCCCCTCCGCCGGTGTTGCGCAGGGCACTGTCGACGAAGTCGTTCAGCTGGGCCTTGGCGTCCCCGGCGCCCTGCACGGAGCTGACCAGGTTCCGCACGCCCTGCCGGCTCAGCACACTGCTGTCGGCGCGCGCGTCGAACTCGTCGCCGAGCCGGACGCCGTACAGACCGGTGATGCCGGTCTCCGTGCGCAGGTTCCCGAAGAGGTTCCGGGTCGGCTGGTCCGCCGGGAGGACCACGACGAAGACCGGTTTGTCGGCGTCCTCGATCTTGTCGGCGAGCGCCTCGGCGTCGGACCGCGCGAGGATGTCCTCGGCCTCGGGGTCGACGTAGACGGGGCTCTCGCGGAGTTTCTCGGCGATGACCGAGATGTCCGTGGCCGCCTGCGCCCCCGGCGCACCGGCCATCAGGACCGCCAGAACGGCGGCCACCGGCACGATCAGCAGGCGTACGAAAGTACGCGTCAGCGCGACCCTCATACCTACGAAGTTACCCGAACCGGTCCGGAAACGGACATCCGGGCCGGCAGAGGTTTGGCGACGCCTCTGCCGGGACCAGGTGACCGGGCGGATGACCGGGCGGATGACCGGGACCGGATGAAGGGCTCCTACGCCGCCGGTTCCACACCGGCCCGCAGCAGCCCGTACGTGTACGCGTCCTCCAGTGCCTGCCAGGACGCGGCGATGACGTTCTCCGCGACGCCCACCGTCGACCACTCCCCCGCCCCGTCGGAGGTGGAGATCAGTACCCTGGTCGTCGACTGCGTGCCGTGCTTGCCCTCGAGGATGCGGACCTTGTAGTCGACCAGCTCCAGCTTGGCCAGCTGGGGGTAGATCCTCTCCAGGGCGACCCGCAGGGAACGGTCCAGGGCGTTGACCGGGCCGTTGCCCTCCGCGGTGGCGACGATGCGCTCGCTCTTGGCCCACAGCTTGACGGTGGCCTCGTTGGCGTGGCTGCCGTCGGGGCGGTCCTCGACGATCGCGCGCCAGGACTCGACCTCGAAGTACTTCAGCGGCCTGCCCTCGGCCTCCGCGCGGAGCAGCAGCTCGAAGGAGGCGTCGGCGGCCTCGTACGTGTAGCCCTCGAGCTCGCGCTCCTTGACCCGCCCCACGACGCGGCCGACCAGTTCGCGGTCGCCGCCGAGGTCGATGCCGAGCTCCTTGCCCTTGAGCTCGATCGAGGCACGGCCGGCCATGTCGGACACCAGCATGCGCATGGTGTTACCGACCTGTTCGGGGTCGATGTGCTGGTACAGGTCGGGGTCGACCTTGATCGCGGACGCGTGCAGGCCCGCCTTGTGCGCGAAGGCGGAGACGCCGACGTACGGCTGGTGGGTGGAGGGGGTCAGGTTGACGACCTCGGCGATGGCGTGCGAGATGCGGGTCATCTCGCGCAGGCGGCCTTCGGGGAGGACCTTCTTGCCGTACTTCAGCTCCAGGGCCGCCACGACCGGGAACAGGTTGGCGTTGCCGACCCGCTCGCCGTAGCCGTTGGCGGTGCACTGGACGTGGGTGGCGCCCGCGTCGACGGCGGCGAGGGTGTTGGCGACCGCGCAGCCGGTGTCGTCCTGGGCGTGGATGCCGAGCCGGGCACCGGTGTCGGCGAGCACCGTGGCGACCACGGCCTGGATCTGCGCGGGGAGCATGCCGCCGTTGGTGTCGCACAGGACGACGACGTCGGCGCCGGCCTCGGAGGCGGCGCGGACGACCGACTTCGCGTACTCGGGGTTGGCGCGGTAGCCGTCAAAGAAGTGTTCGCAGTCGACGAAGACGCGGCGGCCCTGCCCCTTGAGGAAGGACACCGTGTCGCGGACCATCGCCAGGTTCTCGTCGAGGGTGGTGCGCAGGGCAAGCTCGACATGGCGGTCGTGGGACTTCGCGACCAGCGTGATCACCTGCGCGCCGGAGTCGAGCAGCGCCTTGACCTGCGGGTCCTGCTCCGCTGTGGTGCCCGCGCGGCGGGTGGCGCCGAAGGCGACCAGCGCCGCGTGCCGGAACTCGATCTCCTGCCGGGCGCGGGCGAAGAACTCGGTGTCCCGGGGGTTCGCGCCGGGCCAGCCGCCCTCGATGAAGCCCACACCGAACTCGTCCAGGTGCCGTGCGATGGCCAGCTTGTCGGCGACGGTGAGGTTGATGCCCTCGCGCTGGGCGCCGTCACGCAGGGTGGTGTCGAAGACGTGGAACGAGTCGTCGGGCTCGCTGGTTGCGGTCATGGTCTGAAGGCTCCTGATTTGATCTCGGTCTACCGGAATGACCGGTTCCACCGTTCCCCCATGGTCCCTCACGCTCATCCCCCGGCCGTGGTGGGGCCAGGAAACAGAAAAACCTCTCGCGGGTGCGAGAGGTCTGCGCGCGGGTCGAGGACGACGGTGTCCGCCCGTACCGTGTCGTACGTGCGGTCACTGCGGACCGGCGCGCCTGCTGCCAATAATCGTGGCGAACGAGAGCACGGGGGGAAGTGTGACACAAGCCGCCCTCGTGCTCACGATCCGTCTCAGGATGCGGGCGGTGGGTGTTCGGCGCGGGCGTCGGTCGAAGCCGTCGGAGTGCCGTGGCGCCTCCCTCGGCCGCCTCCGCGGAGGCGGCGACGCGGTCCTCGACAACCTGCCCGCACCGACGCCTACGCCTACGCCTACGCCTACGCCAGCTTGTGCATCCAGCCGTGCCGGTCCTCGGCCGTACCCCGCTGGATGTCGAGCAGTGCCTGGCGCAGACGGAGCGTGACCTCACCGGGCTCGCCCCCGCTCTGCTGCCACTGCGCGCCGTGCCGCTTCACGGTGCCGACCGGGGTGATCACGGCCGCCGTACCGCAGGCGAACACCTCGGTGAGGCTGCCGTTCTCCGAGTCGCGCTGCCACTGCTCGACGGAGACCCGCTCCTCGACCGCCTCGTAGCCGAGGTCACGGGCGACGGCGAGGAGGGAGTCACGGGTGACGCCCTCCAGGATGGAACCGGTGAGGGTGGGGGTGATGATCTTGTCCCCGTACACGAAGTAGAGGTTCATGCCGCCCAGTTCCTCGACCCACGCGTGCTCCACGGCGTCGAGGTAGCAGACCTGGTCGCAGCCCTTGGCGGCCGCCTCGGCCTGGGCGAGCAGGGAGGCCGCGTAGTTGCCGCCGGTCTTCGCGTCGCCCATGCCGCCGGGGACGGCGCGGACGCGGTCCTCCGAAACCCAGATGGAGACCGGCTTCACGCCACCCGGGAAGTAGGCGCCGGCCGGGGAGGCGATGACCAGGAACAGATACTCGTTGGCGGGCTTCACACCCAGCCCGACCTCAGTCGCGATCATGAACGGGCGCAGGTAGAGCGACTCCTCGCCGCCGTGCGCCGGCACCCATGCCTTGTCCTGGGTGACAAGGGCGTCGCACGCCTCGATGAAGGTCTCGACCGGCAGCTCGGGCATGGCGAGACGGCGGGCGGAACGCTGGAAGCGCTCGGCGTTCTTCTCGGGGCGGAAGGTGGCGACGGAACCGTCGGGCCGACGGTAGGCCTTCAGACCCTCGAAGATCTCCTGCGCGTAGTGCAGCACGGTGGTCGCCGGGTCGAGGGAGATCGGCGCGTACGGGACGAGCTGACCGTCGTGCCAGCCACGGCCCTCGGTCCACTTGATCGTCACCATGTGGTCGGTGAAGTGGCGGCCGAAGCCGGGGCTGGCAAGGATCGCCTCGCGCTCCGCATCCATGAGCGGGTGGGCCGAGGGCTTGAGCTCGATCGTGGGCGTCGTCATGAGTGGTTGTCCTTCACCGGTTGTAGTGACGGGCCGCGCACACGCCCGTACGGCCGGTGGCCAGTACTTGGACGTCCGAGCATTCCCTCATTCCGCGGCTCCGCGTTCGATTATCGCCCGGGGGCGGCGGCGGAAGAAACGGGGTGAATGCGGCCCGGTGGTCGATGGTGGCACCCGGCGGGGACAGGGGGAAGCCGCCGGGCGCGGATGCGACCCGGCGGCTTCGAAGGTTTTCGAGGTGGCGCGCCGGGTCAGCCGGCTACTCGCGCGGCGAGGGCGTCGCCGATCTCCGAGGTGCTGCGGGCGGGCAGGGCACCGCGCTCCGCGAGGTCGGCGGAGACGGCGTCCTCGATGCGGGCGGCCTCGGCGTCGTGGCCGAGGTGGCGCAGGAGGAGGGCTACGGACAGGACCGTGGCGCTGGGGTCGGCCTTGCCCTGGCCGGCGATGTCCGGGGCCGAGCCGTGCACCGGCTCGAACATGGACGGGTACGCGCCGGAGGGGTTGATGTTCCCGCTCGCGGCGACGCCGATGCCGCCGGAGACGGCCGCGGCGAGGTCGGTGATGATGTCGCCGAAGAGGTTGTCGGTGACGATGACGTCGAAGCGGGCCGGGTCGGTGACGAGGTAGATCGTCGCGGCGTCGACGTGGATGTAGTCGGTGGTGACCTCGGGGAACTCCTCGGCCACCTGGTGGAAGACGTTCGTCCACAGATGGCCGGCGAAGGCCAGCACGTTGTTCTTGTGGACCAGCGTGAGCTTCTTGCGCGGGCGTGACTGGGCGCGGGCGAAGGCGTCGCGGACCACGCGCTCGACACCGAAGGCCGTGTTGACGGAGACCTCGGTGGCGACCTCGTGCGGCGTGCCCTTGCGGATGGTGCCGCCGTTGCCCGTGTACGGGCCCTCGGTGCCCTCGCGGACCACGACGAAGTCGATCTCGGGCTGCCCGGCGAGCGGGGTGGCGACGCCCGGGAGGAGCTTCGACGGCCTCAGGTTGACGTGGTGGTCGAAGGCGAAGCGGAGCTTGAGCAGGAAGCCGCGCTCGAGGACACCGGACGGGACGCTCGGGTCGCCGATGGCGCCGAGCAGGATGGCGTCGTGCCGCTTCAGCTCGTCGAGGTCGGCGTCGGTGAGGGTCTCACCGGTGGCGTGGTAGCGCCGGGCGCCGAAGTCGTAGTCCTTGGTCTCCAGCTTCACATCCTGCGGGAGGACGGCGGAGAGGACCTTCAGGCCTTCGGCCACGACCTCCTGGCCGATGCCGTCACCGGGGATCACTGCGAGATTGATGCTGCGAGACATGCGGGCACCCTACTCCTCGTCCCACGGGATGACATACGGCGTCCGGCATGCGGACGCCATGCGCGTGTCAGTGGCCGGTCGAGCCGCCGTTGTCCCGGCGGTCGAGGGCGCGCTGGAGGGCGGCCGCGGCGTTCTTGCGGTCGGATTCGCTCGTGCGGGAGGTGTGGCGGACGCGGCGGCGGACGGTCGTCTCGGCCATGGGGCATCGACTCCTTCGGCATGACTGGAGTACGGAAAGAAGGGGGTTACGAGACGCCGGATGGGCGGGGAGCGACGGCCGCAGGGATTGCCTGCACGGGGCCTGCTCACAACCGCCATTCGCTTGGTCGAGCGAGGCGTTCGGCTCCTACAAAGCTAAGGGAGCCCGGCACATCTGTCTGCACAATTACTCGGACTTCCTACTATCTGAGACTGCACCCCCGGATCCGTACGCACACGACTACGGCGACCCCCGCCGTCGGACTCTTCGTCCCCGCGGAAGCCCGCGCCGTCCAGCGGGACGTCTCCCCGCGGGCCCACCCCTGAACACACCGGGGCCAGGCCGTCGAGGACGGCCTGGCCCCGGTCGGGCACGCGCGAGGTCAGCCCATGTGCGGGTAGGTGTAGTCGGTCGGCGCGACCAGCGTCTCCTTGATGGCGCGGGTCAGCGTCCAGCGCATCAGGTTCTGCGGAGCGCCGGCCTTGTCGTTGGTGCCGGAGGCTCGGCCACCGCCGAAGGGCTGCTGGCCGACGACGGCTCCGGTCGACTTGTCGTTGATGTAGAAGTTGCCGGCCGCGTAGCGCAGCTTCTCCATCGTGTACGCCGCCGCCGCCCGGTCACCCGCGATGACCGAGCCGGTGAGGGCGTAGTCGGACACCGCCTCCATCTGGGTCAGCATCTCGTCGTACTTGTCGGCCGAGCTGTCGTCGTAGACGTACACGGCGAGGATCGGGCCGAAGTACTCGGTGCGGAACACCTCGTTCTCCGGGTCGGAGCACTCGACGACCGTCGGGCGGACGAAGTAGCCGACCGAGTCGTCGTAGGAGCCGCCCGCGACGATCGTGCAGGACGCGTCCTCCTTGGCGCGGTCGATCGCGGCCTTGTTCTTGGCGAAGGACCGCTCGTCGATGACGGCGCCGATGAAGTTCGACAAGTCGGTGACGTCACCCATGGTGAGGTAGTCGACCTCGGCGGCGAACTCCTCCTTGAAGCCGTCGTTCCAGATGGACGCCGGGATGTAGGCACGGGAGGTGGCGCTGCACTTCTGGCCCTGGTACTCGAAGGCACCGCGGGTCAGGGCGGTCTTGAGCACGGCGCGGTCGGCGCTCGGATGGGCGACCAGGAAGTCCTTGCCGCCGGTCTCGCCGACCAGGCGCGGGTAGGTGCGGTACTTCTCGATGTTGTTGCCGACCGTCTTCCACAGGTGCTGGAAGGTCTTGGTCGAGCCGGTGAAGTGAATGCCCGCCAGGTCCCGGTGCTCCAGGGCGACCTTGGAGACCTCGATGCCGTCACCCGTGACGAGGTTGATCACGCCCTTGGGCAGACCCGCCTCCTCCAGCAGCCGCATCAGCAGCACGGCGGCGTGGGTCTGCGTCGGGGACGGCTTCCAGAGCACCACATTGCCCATCAGCGCCGGGGCAGTGGGCAGATTGGCCGCGATCGCGCTGAAGTTGAAGGGCGTGATCGCGTAGACGAAGCCCTCCAGCGGGCGGTGGTCCATGCGGTTCCACACGCCCGGCGAGTTGGCCGGCGGCTGCTCGGCGAGGATGCCCCGGGCGTAGTGGACGTTGAAACGCCAGAAGTCGATCAGCTCACAGGGGCTGTCGATCTCGGCCTGCTGCGCGGTCTTGGACTGGCCCAGCATGGTGGAGGCGGCGATGGTCTCCCGCCAGGGGCCGGACAGCAGTTCGGCGGCGCGCAGGATGATCGCCGCGCGGTCGTCGAAGGCCATCGCACGCCAGCCGGGCGCGGCGGCGAGGGCCGCGTCGATGGCGTCCTGGGCATCCGCTTGCGTGGCGTTGGCGTAGGTGCCCAGGCGTGCCTTGTGGTGGTGCGGCTGCACGACGTCGAAGCGCTCGCCGCCGCCCATCCGCTGCTCGCCGCCGATGGTGCAGGGGAGATCGATCGGGTTGTCGGCCAGCTCCTTGAGCTTGGCCTCCAGCCGGGCACGCTCGGGCGTCCCGGGGGCGTAGCCGTGCACCGGCTCGTTGACGGGGGTGGGGACCTGGGTCACAGCGTCCATGGGTGGCGTATCTCCTTGTCGTGAGCGGTGTGGTGTCGGCCCTTGGTGATCATGCTGCGGGCGGAGAACCTGAGGCCGACCGGTGTCTTGGCCGGACGGCGCGTGCTGCGCCTGCCCGGGGGCGTTCCCCGGACCGCCGGCCGGGGCCGCAGCTGCGGCACAGCCGCCTCGTCTCAGTCATGACTCATCACACTTCGCAGGAAGAAGCCCAGATTCGCGGGCCTCTCCGCCAGACGGCGCATGAAGTAGCCGTACCAGTCGGTGCCGTAGGCCGTGTAGACGCGCATGCGGTGGCCCTCGGCGGCCAGTCGCAGGTGCTCGTCGCCGCGGATGCCGTAGAGCATCTGGAACTCGTACTCGTCGGGCTTTCGCCCGGCGGTGCGGGCCAGCTCCTGGGCGATGGAGATCAGGCGCGGGTCGTGGGACCCGATCATCGGGTAGCCCTCGCCCTCCATCAGCGTCCGCAGGATGCGCACGTACGCCTTGTCGATCGCGTGCCTCTGCTGGTGGGCGACCTCGGCGGGCTCCTTGTAGGCGCCCTTCACCAACCGTACGCGACTGCCGGCCGCGGCGAGGCGGCGCGCGTCCTCCTCGGTGCGGAAGAGGTAGGCCTGGACGACGCAGCCGGTCCCCGGCACGTCTTTGCGCAGCTCCTCGTGGATGGCGAACATCGAGTCGAGGGTGGTGTGGTCCTCCGCGTCCAGCGTGACCGTGGTGCCGATCGCGGCGGCGGCCTCGACGACCGGACGGACGTTGGCGAGTGCAAGCTCATGACCGCCGGGAAGCGCCTGCCCGAACATCGACAGCTTCACCGACATCTCGACGCGGCCGCCGAGCTCCAGCGGCTCGAGGCGGTCGACCAGTTCCAGGTACGCGTCCCGCGCGGCGGCGGCCTGTTCGGGGGTGGTGATGTCCTCGCCGACGACGTCCATCGTGAGTTCCAGGCCGCTGCCGGTGAGCTCCTGGATGATCGGCAGGACCTCGCCGACGCTCTCACCGGGGATGAAACGGTCGACGACCTGCTTGGTCACCGGGGCCGCCGAGATCAGGCGTCGCATCCGGTCGCTGCGCGACGCGGCAAGAATCACGGGACCCAGCACGGGGCACCTCCACAGCTGCATGAGGCCGTCGCCCGACCTTTCGGGAACGGCACGGAGAACCACCGTGAAACCTAAGGATGACCCCGATCGTGGGCCATCGACAGCTGTCACGCATCCGTGCGGCAGATCTCAGACAGATGTATGAAGGGTGCCGGGTTTTGCGGCAGAATGCCCGGGTGACGTCGGAATACAGGGATGACTACCAGGAGCTGGTGGACGAGATGTCGGAGCTGCTCGGCGCTCCGGCGACCCTGGAGAACCGAGACTTCGAGCTGATCGTCTTCGGGGCGTACGACAGCGAGGGCGATCTGGATCCGTCCGCGCTGGACCCGGTGCGCACCCGCTCGATCCTGACCCGCCGTTCGACGGCCGCGGTCCGCGCCTGGTTCGAGGGCTTCGGCATCACGCGGGCGACCGGTCCGGTCCGCATCCCCCGCACCCCGGAGGCGGGCGTGCACCGGGGGCGCATCTGTCTGCCGGTACGCCACCGGGGTGTCGTCCTCGGTTATGTCTGGCTGCTCGACTACGACCCGGGACCGTCCCGGCAGCAGTTGGACGCGGCCATGCGGGTGACGGCGCGGATCGGGGCGCTGCTCGCGGACGAGGCGCAGCACGGCGCCGATCTCACGCGCGAACTGCGGGCGGTGCTGACCGCCGAGCGGGACTGGCAGCGGGAGATGGCCGTCGCCGAGCTGCGTACCGCCCTGGGCAACCGCGCCGACGGCCCGCACACCGTGGTCTGTGTCGCCCCCTGGCCCTCCACCGACCCGGACGACGCCCCGTCGGTCCGTACGGTGCCGGGGGCGACGGCGCTGTGCACCCTGCCGTGGGGTGATGGGAGTACCTCGCACGCCCCTGAGCCGGTGGAGGAGGGCCTGTCCCTGGCCCTCCTGATCCGGCTGCGCTCGACGGACGTACCGACCCCGGCGATGACGGCGGCGTCCAGGCTGCTGGAGCAGGCGCGAGATCGGGACAGTGGTCCAGGCGGCCGGGGCGGCCCTGCGCCGGCCGCCGGGATCGCCGCGCCCCGCGCGGGTCTCGCCGAGCTGGGCTCGGCGTGGGCGGAGGCGTCGGCCTCGGCACGGGCGGCGCTGGCCGAACCCCGGCTGGGGCCGGTCGCCCAGTGGGCGTCGATCGGTCCCTTCCGTCTGCTGACCGCGCTGTCCCCCGGGGCCGCCCACGACCCCGCCGTCCGCCCGCTGCTCTCCCCCTCCCAGACCGAACTGGCCCGCACCGCCGAGATCTACCTGGACTGCGCCGGCCAGGCGGGCCGCGCGGCCGCCGAACTGGGCATCCACCGCCAGACGCTCTACTACCGCCTGTCGCGGATCGAGCAGCTCACGGGTCTGGACCTGGACGACGGCGAGGACCGTCTGCTGCTGCACATGGCGCTCAAGGCGCACCGTCTGCGGCGGCTGCCTCGATCGCCCGGCGGAGGCCGACGGTGAGCTGCTCGCCGTCGGGCGCCGACTTCGGATCGAAGCTCCACTGGGCGATGAGGCCCGTCATCAGGGTCACGTAGAACATGCCGAGGGTGTCCACGGTCTCGTCGGACACGTCCTCGTCCCGGCCTCCCATCAGCAGCGGGACCAGACCGCGTCCGGCCTCACGCTGTGCCGCCGCCAGGTGGTCGCGCACCTCGGGCAGCCGGTCCCCGAGGGCCAGAGCCTCCATACTGAGCCGCCACGCCGAGCCGGGCTCCTTCACGATGGGCGCTCTGGGCGACCGCATCGGCCGCCGCAGGGTGCGGTGCTCCTCCTCGGGGCGGCAGGGCTGGCGGCCGCGGGCCTGCGGCGCATGGGGGTGCCTCCGGAGGCACCCACGGAAAACGCCGAACAGGCTGACACACTCAGCCCGTCCGGCGTGTGAGGACGAGCCCGTTCAGGGCGAACGGGGGTCCGGGGGCAGAGCCCCCGGCACTCTCAGACCAGGTTGACGGAGCGGGCGGAGGTCGCCCCGATCTCCGCCGACAGCTCACCCAGCACCGCGGTGGACACGGTGTCGTCGACCGTGAGCACGGCGAGCGCCTCGCCGCCGACCGTCGCGCGGGCGACCTGCATGCCGGCGATGTTGATGCCCGCCTCGCCCAGGACGCGGCCCACGGCGCCGACGACGCCCGGACGGTCCTCGTAGCGCAGGACGACCATGTGGTCGGCGAGCGCGAGATCCACGTCGTACTCGCCGACCGCGACGATCTTCTGGACGTGCTTGGGGCCGGCCAGCGTGCCGGAGACCGAGATCTCCTCGCCGTCGGAGAGGGTTCCGCGCACGGTGACGACATTGCGGTGGTCGGCCGACTCCGAACTGGTGGTCAGCCGGACCTCGACGCCGCGCTCCTGCGCGAACAGCGGGGCGTTGACATAGGACACCGTCTCGTCGACGACGTCCTCGAAGACGCCCTTGAGCGCCGACAGCTCCAGCACCTTCACATCGTGCTGGGTGATCTCGCCGTACACCTCGACGTCGAGGCGGACCGCGACCTCACCGGCGAGCGCGGTGAAGATCCGACCGAGGCGCTCGGCGAGCGGCAGGCCCGGCTTGACGTCCTCGGCGATGACCCCGCCCTGCACGTTCACCGCGTCCGGGACCAGCTCACCGGCGAGCGCGAGGCGCACCGAGCGGGCGACGGCGATACCGGCCTTCTCCTGGGCCTCGTCGGTGGAGGCACCCAGGTGCGGCGTGCAGACGACCTGGTCGAACTCGAACAGCGGGGAGTCGGTGCACGGCTCCTTGGCGTACACGTCGAGACCGGCGCCGGCGACGCGGCCCTCCTTGAGCGCCGCGTACAGCGCCTCCTCGTCGACGATGCCGCCGCGCGCGGCGTTGATGACGCGCACGCTCGGCTTGACCTTGCGCAGCGCCTCGTCGCCGATCAGACCGAGGGTCTCGGGGGTCTTGGGCAGGTGGACGGTGATGAAGTCGGAGACCTCGAGCAGCTCGTCGAGGGACAGCACCTTCACGCCCATCTGCGCGGCACGCGCGGGCTGTACGTAGGGGTCGTAGGCGACGACCTTCATGCCGAAGGCGGACATGCGCTGCGCGACGAGCGCACCGATGCGGCCCAGACCCACGACACCGAGGGTCTTCTCGGCCAGCTCGACGCCCGTGTACTTGCTGCGCTTCCACTCGCCGTTCTTGAGGGCGGCGTTGGCCTGCGGGATGTTGCGCGCGGTGGCGACGATCAGACCGCAGGCGAGTTCGGCGGCGGTCACGATGTTGGAGGTGGGGGCGTTGACGACCATCACGCCGGCCTTGGTGGCGGCGGAGACGTCGACGTTGTCGAGGCCGACGCCGGCACGGGCGACGACCTTGAGCCTGTTCGCGGCGGCGATCGCCTCGGCGTCGACCTTGGTGGCCGAGCGGATCAGGATCGCGTCCACCTCGGCGATGGCCGGCAGCAGCTCGGCGCGGTCCGCGCCGTTGCACTGGCGGATCTCGAAGTCCGGCCCGAGGGCGTCGACGGTGGCGGGCGACAGCTCTTCAGCGATGAGTACGACGGGTTTCGAGCTCACGTTAGTCCTCACAAGTCCAATGCGGACGGCCGTCCCGACGGCCGCAGGCGGTGAAGAAGTGCTAGCCGCGTGGAAGACGCACGACGCTGTGGGCCTGACGCGTTTGTTGAACAGCAGTCTAGTGGCGCCTGGCGAGTCGTCCTGCGCCTCTGCGGAATGATCACCCGGAAGTGGCGGTAGGCAGAACCGGCCCCCTGGCGGTCCCCACGCCTACAAGGGTAGGGGGAGTTTCGAGGAGCGGGGTCCGGGGCAAGCCCCGCGACGGCGCCCGGAACCGGCGGCACCGTCGCGGAGCGCATCCGCTTACGCCTCCTCGTCGACCCAGCTCATGAGCTTGCGCAGCTCCTTGCCGGTGGTCTCCAGCAGGTGCTCGGAGTCCTGCTTCTTGTACTCGTTGTACTTCTTCAGACCGCCGTGGTACTCGTCCATCCACTGCCTCGCGAACGTGCCGTCCTGGATCTCGGCGAGGACCTTCTTCATCTCGGCCTTGGTGGCGTCGGTGATGATGCGCGGGCCGGTGACGTAGTCGCCCCACTCGGCGGTCTCGGAGATCGACCAGCGCATCTTCTCCAGGCCGCCCTCGTACATGAGGTCCACGATCAGCTTCAGCTCGTGCAGGCACTCGAAGTAGGCGATCTCCGGCTGGTAGCCGGCCTCGGTCAGCGTCTCGAAGCCCGCCTTGACCAGCGCCGCCGTGCCACCGCAGAGGACGGCCTGCTCGCCGAACAGGTCGGTCTCGGTCTCCTCGGTGAAGGTGGTCTTGATGACTCCGGCCCGGGTGCCCCCGATGCCCTTGGCGTACGACAGGGCCAGCGCGAAGGCGTTGCCCGTGGCGTCCTGCTCGACGGCCGCGATGCAGGGAACGCCGCGGCCCTCCTCGTACTGACGGCGCACCAGGTGGCCCGGGCCCTTGGGGGCGACCATGCAGACGTCCACGCCGGCCGGGGGCTTGATGAAGCCGTAGCGGATGTTCAGGCCGTGGCCGAAGAACAGGGCGTCGCCGTCCTTCAGGTTGTCCTTGATGTGCTCCTCGTAGACCTGGGCCTGGATCGGGTCCGGAACGAGGATCATGATGACGTCGGCCTCGGCGGCGGCCTCGGCCGGGCCCACCACGCGCAGGCCCTGCTCCTCGGCCTTGGCCTTGGACCCCGAGCCCTCGTGCAGGCCGACGCGCACGTCGACGCCGGAGTCGCGCAGCGACAGGGCGTGGGCGTGGCCCTGGCTGCCGTAACCGATGACCGCGACCTTGCGGCCCTGGATGATGGACAGGTCGGCGTCGGCGTCGTAGAACAGCTCGGCCACTTTGGGTTCTCTCCTTGAGTGCAGGTGTTGCGTCCCACCGTATGACGGTTGGGGGAGGGGACGTTTCGGAGTCTCGGAATACGGGCGGCCGGTGTCGCGGCCGACCACCCGTTCGCTGTCCTACGCCGACCGGTCCAGGGCGCGCAGCGACCGGTCCGTGATCGAGCGGGCGCCTCGTCCGATCGCGATCGTTCCGGACTGGACGAGCTCCTTGATGCCGAACGGCTCCAGCATCTTGAGCATGGCGGACAGCTTGTCGCTGCTGCCGGTGGCCTCGATGGTCACGGCTTCCGGGGAGACGTCCACCGTCTTGGCGCGGAACAGCTGGACGATCTCGACGATCTGGGAACGCGTCTCGTTGTCGGCGCGCACCTTCACCAGAACGAGTTCGCGCTGGACGGCGTGCCCCGGTTCGAGCTCGACGATCTTCAGCACGTTGACGAGCTTGTTGAGCTGCTTGGTCACCTGCTCCAGCGGGAACTCGTCGACGCTCACCACGATGGTGATGCGGGAGATGTCGGGGTGCTCGGTGACACCGACGGCGAGTGAGTCGATGTTGAAGCCGCGGCGGGAGAACAGGGCGGCGATCCGGGCCAGAATGCCGGGGGTGTTCTCCACCAGGACGGAGAGCGTGTGCTTGGACATGATCTGCTTTCCTTTACGGCTCTCAGTCGTCTTCGTTGTCGCCGAAGTCGGGGCGGACGTCCCGGGCGGCCATGATCTCGTCGTTGGAGGTCCCGGCGGCGACCATCGGCCACACCATCGCGTCCTCGTGGACGATGAAGTCCACGACGACCGGGCGGTCGTTGATCGAGTTCGCCTCCTCGATGACCTTGTCGAGGTCGGCGGGGTTCTCGCAGCGGATCGCGTAGCAGCCCATGGCCTCCGACAGCCTCACGAAGTCGGGGACGCGGGTGCCGGCGCTCTTCTCGGTCGTGTCCGCTCCGGGACCCGAGTGCAGCACCGTGTTGGAGTACCGCTGGTTGTAGAAGAGGGTCTGCCACTGGCGGACCATCCCGAGGGCGCCGTTGTTGATGATGGCGACCTTGATCGGGATGTTGTTCAGGGCGCAGGTGGTGAGTTCCTGGTTGGTCATCTGGAAGCAGCCGTCGCCGTCGATCGCCCAGACCGCGCGGTCCGGCACACCGGCCTTGGCGCCCATGGCGGCCGGGACCGCGTAGCCCATGGTTCCGGCGCCGCCGGAGTTCAGCCAGGTGGCGGGCTTGTCGTACTGGATGAAGTGCGCGGCCCACATCTGGTGCTGGCCGACACCGGCCGCGAAGACGGTGCCCTCGGGCGCCAGCTGCCCGATGCGCTCGATGACCTGTTGCGGGGAGAGCGAGCCGTCCCCGGGCTGGTCGTAACCGAGCGGGTAGGTCTCACGCCAGCGGTTCAGGTCCTTCCACCAGGCGGTGTAGTCGCCGCGGTTGCCCTCGGTGTGCTCCTTGTGGACGGCCTGGATGAGGTCGGCGAGGACCTCACGGGCGTCACCGACGATCGGCACGTCGGCGGCGCGGTTCTTGCCGATCTCCGCCGGGTCGATGTCGGCGTGGACGATCTTGGCGTACGGGGCGAAGCTGTCCAGCTTGCCGGTGACGCGGTCGTCGAAGCGGGCTCCGAGGGCGACGATCAGGTCGGCCTTCTGCAGCGCGGTGACGGCGGTGACCGCACCGTGCATGCCCGGCATTCCCACGTGCAGCTCGTGACTGTCGGGGAATGCGCCGAGTCCCATCAGGGTGGTGGTGACGGGAGCTCCGGTGAGTTCCGCGAGGACCTTCAGCTCGGCGGTGGCGCGGGCCTTGATGACGCCGCCGCCGACGTAGAGGACCGGCCGCTTGGCGGCGGTGATCAGCTTGGCGGCCTCGCGGATCTGCTTGGCGTGCGGCTTGGTGACGGGCCGGTAGCCGGGCAGGTCCATGGTGGGCGGCCAGGAGAAGGTCGTCCTCGCCTGGAGGGCGTCCTTGGCGATGTCGACCAGCACCGGGCCGGGGCGGCCGGTGGAGGCGATGTGGAACGCCTGCGCGATCACCCGCGGGATGTCCTCGGCCTTGGTGACCAGGAAGTTGTGCTTGGTGATCGGCATGGTGATGCCGACGATGTCCGCTTCCTGGAAGGCGTCCGTGCCGATCGCCTTGGAGGCGACCTGACCGGTGATCGCGACCATCGGCACGGAGTCCATGTGCGCGTCGGCGATCGGGGTGACCAGGTTGGTGGCCCCGGGCCCGGAGGTCGCCATGCAGACCCCCACCCTGCCGGTGGCCTGCGCGTAACCCGTGGCCGCGTGGCCGGCGCCCTGCTCGTGCCGGACCAGGACGTGACGCACCCGGGTGGAGTCCATCAGCGGGTCGTAGGCGGGAAGGATCGCGCCGCCGGGAATGCCGAATACCGTGTCGGCGCCGACCTCCTCGAGAGAGCGAATGAGGGACTGCGCACCCGTGACGTGCTCGACAGGGGTGGACTGTCCTCCGGATCGGGGCCGGGGCTGCGGGTGATGGGCCCCGGTGGCCTGCTCGGTCATCGGCATTCTCTTCTCGATGCTGAGGGTTTTTGCGACGTTTCTGCGGGTTACGCGTGCTGCTCGGCAGGTGCCTGTGCAACAAAAAACCCCTCGTGCCAAAAGGCAAGCGAGGGGAAGCGCGTCGGGTGGTGGTCGCTGAGCGATCAGGGCTCAGCGTCAGCCGACGCGCTGTCCAAGTACGAGAATTCGGGTGCGCATGGATCTGACCCTCCCCCCGGCGCACACCCACTGTCAAGTGGGTGGGACGGGAGTCTCACGATGTGAGCGGAGTGCCGTACCACCTTTGAGGACGGCGGTCACACCGGTGGAGTACACGCCCGGCCCCCCGCCGACGAAAACGGGCTCGGACGGTCCGTGCGGTACCAAACGGTGTCCGGCGGCCAGCGCCCTGCGCAGCCGGTACTCGTCCAGCGGCCCGGAGAAGGCCATGCCCTGCCCGTGCGTACAGCCCATGGCGCGCAGGGCCAGGGCCTGCTCGGGCAGGTCCACGCCCACGGCCACGGAGTGCATCCCGAGGTCGGAGGCGATGCGCAGCAGCCCACCGGTGATCTTGTGCAGCCGCGCGGACTCCATGACGCCGTCGATCAGACTGCGGTCGAGCTTGAGTATGTCGACGGGGAGCCGTCTGAGGGCCGTGATCGCGGCGGAACCACCTCCGAACCCGTCGAGCGCGATCCGGACACCGAGCCGCTTGAGCACGGTCAGCCGGTGCTCCAGTTCGTCGAGCGGAACCCGGGGGTCGGTGTCGGCAAGCTCGACGACCAGGGAGCCGGACGGCAGCCCGTGCCGGGTGAGCAGGGCCTCGATCGAGCCCAGCGGCAGGGACCGGTCCAACAGCCGGCGTGCGCTCAGCCGGACGGCCACGGGCACGGGCAGGCCGGTCGCGTGCCGTTCGGCGGCCTGCTCGACGGCCTCCTCCAGCACCCATCGGCCCAGCTCGGCGGTCTTCTCGCTGTCCTCGGCCACCCGCAGGAACTCCGCGGGCGTGAAAAGCACCCCCTGGGACGAGCGCCAGCGCGCCTGGGCGCAGACGGACGTGATCCGGCCGTCCGCCAGACACACCACCGGCTGGTGGAGCAGGGCGAACTCACCGTGGTGCAGTGCCGCACGCAGCCGCGTGGCCAGTTCCGCCTTGCGGATGACGTCCTGCTGCATGTGCGGCTCGTACAACTCCACCCGGCCCTTGCCCGCCGCCTTGGCCCGGTACATGGCGAGGTCGGCGTTGCGCAGCAACTCGCCTGCTCCGACGCCCGGTTCGGCGAAGGCCACACCGATCGAGGCGTTGACCCGGACATCGTTGCCGTCGATGACGTAGGGCTGGGACAGGGTCACTCTGAGGCGGTCGGCGAGCTCCAGCATGTGCCGCTCCCGGGCCTCCCGGTCACGGACGCCGTCCCCGGCGATCAGGGCAGCGAACTCGTCGCCGCCCAGCCGGGAGGCGGTGTCGCCCTTGCGGACCGCGTCCTGGAGCCTGCGGGCGGCCTGGACGAGCAGTTCGTCCCCGGCCTGGTGCCCGATGGTGTCGTTGACGCCCTTGAAGCCGTCGAGGTCGATGAAGAGCACCGCCGTGCCCTTGAGGGCGGCCCCGCGGTCGGAGGCACGGCGGCCGGACAGCGCCTGCTGGACGCGCCGGGTGAACAGGGCGCGGTTGGGCAGGTCGGTGAGCGGGTCGTGCTCCGCGTTGTGCTGGAGCTGCGCCTGGAGCCGCACCCTCTCGGTCACGTCACGGCTGTTGAAGATGAGGCCGCCGTGGTGCCGGTTGACGGTCGACTCGACGTTGAGCCATCCTCCCCCGCTCTCGGCTTCTCCCCCACTCCCGGCTCCGCTCGAGCGGGGGGACCCCCCTGAGCGGGAAGTGCCCCCACCGCCGGAGCGGAAGCGGCACTCGATGCGGGTCGTTGGTTCCTCGACCGGGTCGGCGGCGAGGAAGCGGCGCACCTCGTGCACGACGCGGCCCAGGTCCTCCGGGTGGATGAGACCGGCCAGTTCCGTCCCCACGAGGTCCTCCGCGGGGCGACCGTACACACCTGCGGCGGCCGGGGAGACGTAGCGGAGGATGCCACTGGGCGCGGCGATCATGATGACGTCGCTGGAGCCCTGCACCAGGGAGCGGAAGTGGTTCTCCTTCTGCGCCAGTTCCTGGGTGAGGGTGATGTTGTCCAACAGCATGATGCCCTGGCGCACGACGAGCGCGAGCACCACGGTGCCCCCGGTGATCAGCACGACACGGTCCACACTGCGACCGTTCAGGACGTTGTAGAGGATCCCCAGGGTGCACACGGCCGCGGCGAGGTACGGCGTGAGCGCGGCGAGGGAGCCTGCGATGGGCCGGGAGAGCGGATACCGGCCGGGCTCGCCGCCGGGCGCCGACGGGGGGTGGTGGTCCGGTCCGCCGCGCCGCCCCGGCAGGTGCTCGCGGACCACGCGGGTGTGCCCCTCGCACTCGGGCGGTCCGCCGCGGGGCGCGGTCCAGGGGGCGTAGGCCAGGAGCAGCGAGCCGGCGAACCAGCCGGCGTCGAGCAGTTGTCCTGAGCGGTAACCGGCGTGCAGCAGCGGGGAGGTGAACAGGGCGTCGCACATCACGGTCAGCGCGAGCGCGCCGATCGCGGTGTTGACCGCGGACCGGTTCACCGCGGAACGCCGGAAGTGGAGCGCGAGCACCATGCTGACCAGGGCGATGTCGAGCAGCGGGTACGCCAGCGACAGCGCGGTGTGCGCGACGCCCGGGCCCTCGGCCTGGGCGGCCTGCGCGAGGGCCAGGCTCCACGCGAGTGTCAGCAGGGAGCCGCCGATCAGCCAGGCGTCCAGGGCGAGACAGACCCAGCCGGCCTTGGTCACGGGCCGTTTGGCGAGCACCAGCAGTCCCACGATCGCGGGCGGCGCGAAGCACAGGAAGAACAGGTCCGCATAGCTGGGACTGGGCACCGCGATGCCCAGCACGACCTCGTACCACCCCCAGACCAGGTTGCCCAGGGAGGCCATGACCGAGGAGAGGGCGAACAGCGTCCAGGCGGGTCGAAACCGGGTACGAGGGCGGCGGGCGTAGACGAAGCAGGAGACGGCCGCGGCACCGGCGGCGGCGCTCAGCCCGAAGTCACCCATGATCAGTGCGAGTTGCTCCGAGCCCCAGCCGAGCGCGGCACCGATGGCGTAGGCCCCGCAGACGAGGGCCAGGACGAGTTGCGCGACCGGGCCGGCCCGGTGGCCGGCGACCGGCACGTCGGGCAGCGCCGCCCGCCCGGCGGGCGGCGGGCGCAGCGCTCCGTCGAGGGTCGACGTGGGGGTGGGCGCGCTCACCGGTTCCTCCCGGTCCGCGCCGCTCCCGGATCCCTCGGCCCCCGGTGCACCGGGTGGGCATGCCTCCTGGGGCCGGCATGCCGGTGGTACACAGGACCCGGACGGCCGGGCCGGTCGTCCTGCCGGGTGTGATGGCCGCCGTGGCGACCGCGGCCGCCCGCGTCCGCACGCCCTTGCCGCCGCTGATGGCCCCGCCGCGTCGGATCGCTCGTCCACAGGCCGTGCATCGTCCGTCGCCCCCCTCAGTCTCCGTGTCCATCCCCCGCGCCGTTGGTCAGCGGCGCAGCCCCTGTCGGGACGATACACCAGTCTCGTCACTCAGGGACATAGCATCTCTACGCTCCGTAACGATCAACTGCTATATGAGTACCCACCGCGTCCGGGAAAACGCGGACGGTACCCGAAGCGGACTACGTGCCTTCCGCTCCCGTCACAAGAACCACGTTTCCGAGCTCCTCCTGGTTCACGTAACGGCGCAACTGATCCCGCAGCAACCGCTCGGCGCGCGGCAGGAAGGCGGACGTGGGTCCCCCGACGTGCGGGGTGACGAGCACGCCCGGTGCCCGCCACAAGGGATGTTCCGCGGGCAGCGGTTCCGGATCCGTGACGTCGAGGGCCGCGGTGATGCGCCCGCTCTCCAGCTCGGTGAGCAGCGCCTCGGTGTCAACGACGCCTCCGCGGGCCACGTTCACGAGCAGGGCGCCGTCCTTCATCCGGGCCAGAAACCCGGCGTCCACGAGGTGCCGGGTGGTCTCGTTCAGCGGGGTGGAGAGAACGACGACATCCGCCTCCGGAAGCAGGCAAGGCAGTTCGGTGAGCGGGTGCACCGGCCCGCGCTCCGTGGTGCGCGCGGAGCGCGCGACGCGCGCCACCCGCGCGAGTTCGAACGGCACGAGCCGGTCCTCGATGGCCGCGCCGATCGATCCGTAGCCCACGATGAGCACGTTCTTGTCGGCGAGCGCGGGCCGGAACCCTCCGCGCCACTCACCCCTGTCCTGCGCTCGCACGAACCCGGGGATGCCGCGCAGGGAGGCCAGGGTCAGCGCGAGCGTGAGTTCGGCGGTGCTGGCCTCGTGCACTCCACGCGCATTGCACAGCCGCACGCCCGGGGGCAGGTGCTTCAGCCCGGGTTCGACGTGGTCGGTGCCTGCCGACAGAGTCTGCACGACCCGCACGGAACGCATCAGCGGCATCGGCCGCACCCCGACCCCTGCCGGCTTCATGTACGGCACGACGTAGAAGGCGCAGTCGGCCGGGTCGGCGGGAAACTCCTCACCGCCGTCCCAGAAGCGGTAGCGCGGGCCCTCGGGGAGGCCGTCGATCTCGTCCGGCGGAAAGGGAAGCCATACGTCAGCGGCAGTCATGGTCGGGAGGCTAGTTCAGGAGCTGTCCGCGGCAGAGGTTAGGTTGGGGACCGGAGAGGGAGGGTCACGAGCAGGTGGAGCGCAGGACTATCGGCGCGGCGGCGCTCGCGGTGGGGGCCGTAGGGCTCGGCTGCATGCCGATGAGCTGGGCCTACAGCACGTCCCGGCAGCGCGGCGAGGAATCGCTCAGGGCGGTGCACCGGGCGCTGGATGCGGGCTCGACCCTCCTCGACACCGCCGACATGTACGGCCCGTTCACCAACGAGCTGCTGATCGGGCGGGTGTTGAAGGAGCGGCGCCGCGACGCCTTCGTGTCGACGAAGGTCGGGCTGCTGGTGGGCGACCAGCACATCGTGGCCAACGGCCGCCCCGGGTACGTCAGAAGAGCCTGCGACGCGTCGCTGCGCCGGCTCCAGACCGACGTCATCGACCTCTACCAGCTGCACCGCGCCGACCCGGAGGTCCCCGTCGAGGAGACCTGGGGCGCGATGGCCGACCTCGTACAGGCGGGGAAGGTACGGGCGTTGGGGCTGTGCGCGGTCGGGGCCCGCTCGTCCCGGCGGCCGGGGGCGCGGCTGCACGACGCGACGGTCCGGCAACTGGAGCGGGTGCAGCAGGTCTTTCCGGTGAGCGCCGTGGAGGCGGAGCTGTCCGTGTGGTCACCGGAGGCGCTGGAGACGCTCCTGCCGTGGTGCGAGTCGCGGGGGATCGGCTTCCTCGCCGCCATGCCGCTGGGCAACGGCTTCCTGACGGGAACGCTGACGCCCGGCGTCGGATTCGAGGCGGACGACCTGCGCGCCCGTCACCCCCGCTTCACGGCGGAGATGATGGCCGCGAACCAGCCGATCGTGGTCGGCCTGCGCCGCGTCGCCCGCCGGCACGGCGATACCACCACCCCGGCGCAGGTGGCCCTGGCCTGGGTGCTGAGCCGCGGCCGCCAGGTGATCCCGGTTCCCGGCACGAAGCGGGAGCGGTGGGCCACCGAGAACGCGGCGGCGACAGCCCTGAACCTGACGGAACAGGACCTCACGGACATCGCGGCGCTGCCCGCGGCCCAGGGGTCGTGGGACTGAGCCGACGGAGGTCGTGGGGGTGACGGGCCGAGCCCGGGGCCGGCGGGCGGCGGGCGGCGGCTCATCACTCGCTGTCTTCCGGTTCGGGGCGGGGACGATCGGGAACCTGGGAGGCGCGAGCGGTGTATGACAGGTAGAACCCGCCGCGTCGAAGGGACAAGATCGTGGGACATCGAGCCGCGACGGCCGTCCTGGCCGCCTCCGCGCTCCTGCTGACGGCCGGCTGCTCCTCCGGTGACGGAGGAGCAGCCGGCGGAGACGGCAGCGCCACCCCGAGGGATACGACGGCGCGCTCGTCGGCCCCGGAGCGGACCGGGGAGACGACCCCACCCGCGAAGGGCTCGGTGAAGGTGGTCCGCACGGTCGCGTCGGGCCTGGACAGCCCCTGGGGCCTGGCGCCCCTGCCGGGCGGCGACCTCCTGGTGTCCTCCCGGGACGAGGCGACGATCACCCGGGTCGACGGCAGGACCGGAAAGAAGACCGAGCTGGGCGAGGTGCCGGGGGCGTCGCCGTCGGGCGAGGGCGGTCTCCTGGGCATCGCCCTCTCCCCCGAGTACGCCTCGGACCACATGATCTACGCCTACTTCACCTCGGCCTCCGACAACCGCGTCGTCCGCCTGATCCACGACGCCGGGCAACCGGCCGGAAACCAGCTGGGCGCTCCCGACACGGTCTTCCGGGGCATCCCCAAGGGAGTGATCCACAACGGCGGGCGGATCGCCTTCGGCCCGGACAAGATGCTGTACGTGGGCACGGGCGAGAGCGGTGACACCGGCCTGTCCCAGGACAAGGAGTCGCTCGGCGGCAAGATCCTTCGACTGACCCCGGAGGGTGAGCCCGCCCCGGGCAACCCGTTCCCCGACTCGCCCGTGTACACCTACGGCCATCGCAATGTGCAGGGTCTGGCCTGGGACGGCAAGCAGCGGCTGTTCGCCTCGGAGTTCGGCCAGAACACCTGGGACGAACTGAACGCGATCGAGCCGGGAGACAACTACGGCTGGCCGGAGGCGGAGGGCGAATCCGACGACGGCGACTTCCACGACCCCATCGACCAGTGGAAGCCGGCCGAGGCCTCCCCCAGCGGCATCGCGTACGCCGAGGGCTCGGTCTGGATGGCGGGCCTGCGCGGCGAGCGCCTGTGGCGCATACCCCTGAAGGGCAGGGAGGCCTCGGCGGACCCGCAGTCCTTCCTGGAGGGGGAGTACGGCCGGCTGCGCACGGTGGTCGCGGCGGGCGACGACAAGCTGTGGCTTGTCACCAGCAACACGGACGGCAGGCTCACCCCGAAGGACGGCGACGACCGCATCCTGGAGCTCCAGGTGAGCTAGCCGGCGTTCAGTCCCCCCGCGGTACCTCATCCGGCACCGCGGGCCGCACCGTGACCTTTCCGGACGCGAGGTCGATCGGCCCGCGTCCGGGGTCGGCGTCGCCGGCGTCCTCCCGGGTCAGCTCCAGGCGGTTCTGCTCATCACGGGTGTGCTTGCGGCCCGGGGCGAACAGTTCCTCGAAAGCGTTGAACATCGATCCCCCTCCCGGTGCCGCCTGTGTCGTGCACCTAGTATCCCGCCGCCAGCCGTTCTTCCTCCTCCGCCGGAAAGAGGCCGAGCCGGTGCGCCACCGCCGCCGCCTCGCCGCGGCCGGAGACGCCCAGCTTGGCGAGGATGTTGGAGACATGGACGCTGGCCGTCTTCGGAGAGATGAACAGTTCCCCGGCGATACGGCGGTTGGTGTGGCCGGCCGCCACCAGGCGCAGGACATCGCGCTCCCGGCTGGTGAGACCGAGCGCCTCCACCGGATCGGCGGGGCCGGGAGCCATCTCCCGGACGGCGAGGGCCGGTGCGAGGCGCGCCCGCTGCGCCAGCAGGGCGGCGCAGCGAGCCAGCGGTACGGCGCCGAGGTGACCGGCGACGGCGTCGACCAGCCGCAGCAGCTCCGCGGCGCGGGCGCGCTCGTCGCCGTCCGCCCCGGAGGCGAGCAGCGCTTCGGCGAGACGGTACCGGACGCGTGCGAGATCGTAGGGTCGGCCCAACGGCTCCACCGCCTCGACGGCGGCAGACCACTCGTCCGGCGCGAACCGGCCCTCGGCGCGCAGCAGTTCTGCGCGCAGCCAGAGGTCGTGGGCCCTCCACAGGGGCACGCCGGTCGCCAGGGTCCTGGCGGCCTTGCGGATCCGCTCCAGGATCTCCGGCCGACCGGTCTCGGCCGCCGGATCGCCGTGGGCGTCCGCCTCCGCGGTCGTGGCAGCGAGCAGCAGGGGCCAGCCGTAGCGCTGGGTACCGGGTGGGAGTCCGGTGTCGAGGGCGGCGAGCAGTTCGGCGCGGGCGTCGGGCAGGCGGCCCTCGGCGGCGGCGATACCGACGGCGACCCACTTCATGGGGAGGGCGTACTGCGGCATCGGGTCGTGGGTGCCGAAGAAGGTGCGGGCGTCGGCGAGACGGCGGGCAGCCTCGGCCAGGTCCCCGCGGTCGTACGCGAGGTACGCCAGGCGCATCGAGCCGCCGGCGCGCGGCTTGGCGCTCTGCTCGAGGCGTTGCGCGTTGGCCGCGGCCTGCGCCGCCTCGTCCCAGCGGCCGAGGGAGTGGAGGGACTCGGCGAGGTTGCCCCACACCCAGCCCTCGGAGTCCAGCAGCCCGAGCCCGCGGGTGATGTGGACGCCCTCGCCGAGGAGTGCCGCCGCCTCGTCGGAGCGGCCGATGCCTTCGAGTACGGAGGGGAGGTTCACATGGGCGCGCGCCACGACCATGTCCACTCCCAGTTCGGCCGCCCGGTCCTTGACCTCGTACATCTCGGCGAGTCCGGTCTCGATGTCACCGGCGTCGACCATGAGGCCGCCAAGGGTGAGCCGGGCGTTGAGCTCGATGTCGGGGGCGCCGACCATGCGCGCGTACTCGACGGCGCGTTCGGCGGCGGCCATGGCCTCCGGGCCGGGTTCGTGCAGCATCGACCAGCTGGCCGCGGAGGCGAGGACGTCGGCGTGCACCTCGGAGGGCGGCAGACCGCGCACCAGATCCCGTGCGGTGCCGAGTTCGGCCCAGCCGTCGCCGCGGGCGAGAGCCTGGGTGAGCCGGGAGCGCTGCACCCAGAACCAGGCGGCCCGCAAGGGGTCGGGGTCCTCGTCGAGGAGGCGCAGCGCCCGCTTGGTGATCTTCAGCGAGCGTTCGCGTTCCCCGCAGAGGCGGCCGGCGACGGCGGCCTCTGCCATCAGGTCGAGGTAGCGCAGCGGCGCTGTCTCCGCGGCGCATCCGCAGGGGGGGTAGACCTCGGCGTAGTCGACGGGTCGCAGGGTGGCCCGTACGGTGTCGGGAACGGCGTCCCACAGCTCCATGGCCCGCTCCAGCAGGCGCAGTTGCTCGGAGTGGGCATGGCGTCGGCGGGCCTCGACGGAGGCGTCGAGGACGGCGGGCAGGGCCTTGGCGGCGTCGTGGGCGTGGTACCAGTAGCTGGCCAGGCGGGTCACCCGCTCGTCGGCGGGGACGAGGGTGGGGTCGGCTTCCAGTGCCTCGGCGTAGCGGCGGTTGAGGCGGGAGCGTTCGCCGGGCAGCAGGTCGTCGCTGACGGCCTCGCGGACCAGGGAGTGGCGGAAGCGGTAGCCGTCCCGGTCGGGTGCGGGGGCGAGGATGTTGGCGTTGACGCCGGCCCGCAGGGCTTCGATGAGGTCGTCCTCGGTGAGCCGGGCGACGGCGGCCAGCAGTCGGTCCTCGACGGTGGAGCCGCCCTCGGCGACGATCCGGGCGACCCGCTGGGCGCTCTCCGGCAGGCCCTCGACACGGACCAGGAGCAGGTCGCGCAGGGAGTCGGTGAGGCCGGTGCAGCAGCCCTCGTCGGCGGCGACGGCGAGTTCCTCGACGAAGAAGGCGTTGCCGTCGGAGCGGTCGAAGATGTCGTCGACGCGGTCCGGGTCTGGTTCGCGGGAGAGGATACCGGCGATCTGGCGGTGTACCTCCTCGCGGTTGAAGCGGCCGAGTTCGACGCGCTGGACGGTGCGGAGCCGGTCGAGTTCGGCGAGCAGGGGGCGCAGGGGATGGCGGCGGTGGATGTCGTCGGAGCGGTAGGTGGCGAGGACGACGAGGCGGCCGGTGCGCAGGGTGCGGAACAGGTAGGCGAGCAGGTGGCGGGTCGAGGCATCGGCCCAGTGCAGGTCCTCCAGGGCGAGGACGACGGTGTGCTCGGCGGTGACGCGTTCCAGCAGGCGGGCGGTGAGTTCGAAGAGACGGGCCATGCCCTGTTCGTCGCGCCGGGCCTCGCGGGCGGCGGCGGTGCCGAGTTCGGGCAGCAGCCGGGCGAGTTCCTCCTCCTGCCCGGAGGAGGAGGCGGCGAGTTGCTCGGGCAGCTCGCGGCGCAGCTGGCGCAGCGCGGTGGAGAAGGGGGCGAAGGGCAGTCCGTCGGCGCCGATCTCGACGCAGCCGCCGAGCGCGACGATCGCGCCCCGGCGGCGGGCCGCCGCGGCGAACTCCTCGACGAGTCGGGTCTTTCCGACACCGGCCTCGCCACCGACCAGCAGCGCTTGCGGCTCACCGGCCCCGGCCCGGGCGAGCGCGCTGTTCAGAGTGTTGAGCTCAGAGGTGCGGCCGACGAACACCGGACTCACGGACTTGGTCTCCACGCCCCCGAGCATCGCACGCACCTCCGACAACAGGGCACCTGTTTTCGTTCCGGGAGGGAAGCCCACGGCACCACCCGCTCCCGGCGTCGCGCGGGGCTGCCCCGACCGGCAGGCGTTCACTTACGGGCGGGACCGCCGCCCTCGGCCGGCCCGCGCCAGGTGCTCGCCCGGCGCCGGACTTCCGGCCGGATACCGGTTGCCTCCGCCCCCGGGCCGAGTCACCCGCGCAGACGGCGGTGCCCGCCGGCCCGACGGGAGCCGGAGCGGCGGGGACGGCGGCCGACCCCCGTGCGACCGCCGTCACCCACTGCGGGCTCATGCCGCCCGGGCGAACCGGGAGCGTCGGTGGCGGCGGATATGGCTCTCGGGCTCGGAGCTTCGTGCGGCGGCTTCGCGGCGGGCGGCACGTCGGCCGCGGAGTGCCTCGAGAACCCGTCGCTCGTGCGCCGCCCGGCGGAGGAGCTCCTCGTGGCGCTGCTGGTGGAGCGCGTACTCGAACATGGTGTGGTCCCCCTGGCGGAGTCGGTGGAGACATCGCTTTCTGCGATGTCTCCACCTTCGTCTCAGAGGCCGGCCGCCCACATCGGGAAGGTTCCGTATCTTCCACGGGTGCGGGGCCTTAGAAGGCACTTAGTACGGTCGCCGAGCTCTCCGCCACTGCCTGAGCCCTCGCCGAAACTCCCCCTCCCGGACGGGCGCAAGGGGCCTCCGTTGCCCGAAGACCCCTCGTGACCTGCGTCGGCTCAGCCGGCAGCGGGCATGCCCAGGAGGATGTCGGTGTACTTGAGGACCGCCAGGAGCAGTCCGATGACGCCGAGCGTGACACCCGCCCAGGCGACCGACTTGATCCAGGGTGCCTGGGTCGTCCGGCCGGGCGTTCCGAAGGCGGGCCTCGCGAGCACCACCACGCCGACGATCAGCGCGGTCAGCGCGAACAGGCCGCCCCACAGGGCGCTGGTGTTCCAGGCATCGCCGTACACCTCCTTGACCTGAGCGGCGACGCCGGCATCCGCCGCTGTCTCCAGCTGGCCCACGAGGGTCTCGCGCGCGGCGGCGACGGTGCCCAGCCAACTGCCGGTGAGCGAGACGAGGCCGAGCGCCACCGAGACAACGGCTGCGGCGCCCTGCCCGACTCCGGACGACTCCTCGGCCCCGGGTGCGGCCCTGTCCGCTTCTGCTTCTGCTTCTGCTACCGCTTCCGTTTCCGTTTCCGCTTCCGTTTTCGCTTGAGCCTCCGTGCCGGCGGCCTCAGTGGCGTCCACTGCCGTCTCTGCCGTCTCGTCGCGCTCGGTTCCGGCTCCGGTTTCGTCCACTGTCCTGGTTCCCATGCCCCGCACCGTACGGACGCTCTGTGAGAGTCCGCTTAATGATCGTTGTCCTGGCATTCGTTGCGCCGGTGCTCGTTGCGTGCGCGCCATTCCGGGGCCAGGACCGACCACACCTCCAGGTCGTGGCGCACCCCGTGGTGAAGGTGGGCCTCGCGACGCACACCGTCGCGGGTCATACCGAGCCGACGGGCGATGGCGATGCTCGGCACATTGCCGGCCGCGGCGACCCATTCGACCCGGTGGATCCCGCGCCGCTCGACCGCCCAGTCGATGAGCACCCGCATCGCGCGGGTGACCAGCCCGCGCCCGGTGGCGGCGGGCTCCAGCCAGCAGCCGACCTCGCAGCTGCCGTTCCCCGCGTCGAAGTTCAGGGTGAGCACGCCGCCCACGAGCGTGCCGTCCAGCCACAGCCCGTGCAGGGAAGCGGTATCGGCGGCGCGCCAGTCGGCGTACCGCTGGAGCACCTCCCGCGCGCCGTCCAGGTCCGTGGCCTTGGAGCCGAAGGGGACGTACTGGTTGATGAACTCCCGGCCCCGGTCCAGATGGGTGAGGAACTCCTCGGCGTGCCAGGGCTCCAGCGGGCGCAGCTCGGCTTTGTCGTCACCCAGTCGTATGGCGTACATCCTGCTGTCGCTCCTCCTCGGCCAGCACGTCCGCCACCTCGGCGTCCGTGGCGGCGGCCAGCCTCTCATGGGCGGCACGGGCCTCTGGCGGCTCGATGCTGATCCGGGGCAGGACACGGTCCAGCCGGCGCGGCAGCCACCAGTTGGCGCCGCCGAGGAGATGCATGAGTGCGGGGACGAGCAGGGTGCGCAGGACGAAGGCGTCGAGGGCGACGGCCGCGGCGAGCGCGATGCCGAACATGGCGATCACGCGGTCACCGGTGAGGACGAAGGCGAGGAAGACCGAGATCATGATCACGGCGGCGGAGTTGATCACCCGGCCGGTCTCCGCGAGGCCGACGCGGACCGAGCGCCGGTTGTCGCCGGTCTCCAGCCACTCCTCGTACATCCGGCTCACCAGGAAGACCTGGTAGTCCATGGAGAGCCCGAAAAGGACCGACACCATGATCACGGGCAGGAAGGGTTCTATGGGGCCGGCCCGGCCGAGGCCGAGCAGTTCGCTGCCCCAGCCCCACTGGAAGATCGCGACCACGACGCCGAACGCGGCGGCGACGGCGGCCACGTTCATCGCGGCGGCCTTCAGCGGGATGGCGATCGAGCGGAAGGCCAGCAGGAGCAGCAGACAGCCCAGGCCGATCACGACGCCCACGAAGAGGGGCAGCTTGTCGACGATGACGTCGGCGAAGTCGTCGTAGCCGGCCGTCACGCCGCCGACGTGCAGATCGAGCGAGGTACCGGACTCGGCCCGGGGCAGCACGTCGGAGCGCAGCCGGTCGACGAGGTCACTGGTCTGCTGAGACTGCGGGGACGACTCCGGAACGACGGTGAGGTAGGCGGTGTCACCGGCCTGGCCGTAGGTCACCGGTGACACGGACGCGATCCCGTCGGTGTCGCGCAGAATGGTGCCGAGGTTGTCCAGGGTGAGGCGGTCCCCGGCGTCGGCGACCTCGGTGACCAGGGTGAGGGGACCGTTCACGCCGGGGCCGAAGCCGTCCGCGAGGAGGTCGTAGGCCTGGCGGGTGGTGGATGCCTTGGGGTCGTTGCCCTGGTCGGAGGTGCCCAGGTGCAGCGAGAGGGTGGGCAGGGCGAGGACGGCCATGACGGCGATCGCGACCGCGCCGAGCAGCTTCGGGTGGCGCTCCACGAACGCCGACCAGCGGGCGGTGAACCCGGTCGGAACCTCCGGCTCGGGCCCGTGCTCGGCCAGCCGGCGCCGCTCACGGCGGTTGAGTGCGCGCATGCCGATGTACGACAGCAGGGCCGGCAGCAGGGTGACGGCGGCGGCGACGGTCAGCACCACGGTGAGCGCGGCCGCGATGGCGACGCCGTTGAGGAAGTTCAGCCGGAGGATCAGCATGCCCAGCAGGGCTATGCACACCGTTGCGCCCGCGAAGACGACTGCCCGTCCGGTGGTGGCGACGGCGTTGGCGGCGGCCTCGGTGACGGTGAGGCCGCGCTTCAGTCCACGTCGGTGCCGGGTGACGATGAACAGCGCGTAGTCGATGCCCACGCCGAGCCCGATCAGCATGCCGAGCATGGGCGCGAAGTCGGCGACGGTCATGACGTGGCCGAGCAGCACGATCCCGGCATAGGCGGTCCCCACGCTGACCAGGGCGGTGGCGATGGGCAGCAGCGAGGCGGCGAGCGAGCCGAAGGCGACGAAGAGGACGGCGGCGGCGACCAGCACGCCGACGATCTCGGCGGTGTGCCCACCGGGGGCCTCGCTGAGTTCGACGGCGCCGCCGCTCAGCTCGACGCGCAGCCCGTCGGTCTCCGCGGCCTTGGCCGTCTCCACCACGGCGGCGGCCTCGCCGGGCTCCATGTCCTTGGCCTGCTCGTCGAAGGCGACCGTGGCGTACGCGGTGCGGCCGTCCTGGCTGACGCGTCCGGCGCCCTCGTCGTCATACGGGCCGCTCACGGCGGCCACGCCGGGCAGGTCCTCGATCCGGTCCAGGGTGCGGGTCATGGTCTGCTCGACGCCGGTGTCCCGGACGCTGCCGGACGCCGTGTGCCAGACCACGTTGTCGCTGTCGCCGCCGAGACCGGGGAAGCCCTCCCTCAGCAGCTCGGTGGCCCGTCCGGACTCGGTGCCGGGCACCTTGTAGTCATTCGAATAGGCGGAGCCGGCGGCGAAGGCGCCCGCGGCGACCCCGCCAAGGGCGAGGAGCCAGAACAGAACGACGATCAGTCGGCGTTGGACACACCAGCGTGCAAGGGCTGCCACGAACGTGCTCCCAGGGTGACTCGGTGTGGATCTTTACCGGGAACAGTCGAGCGAGAACCGAACAGCCCGCAAAGAACGCATGAGCAATGCACTGCCACTGTTGCAGGCACAAATGATCGTTTGTCCCTTTCGTGGACTAACTCACATTTCCGGAACGGATCAGTCGAACTGGTCCCCCAGCGCCATGACCAGGAGTCCCACGATCAGCAGCCACAACGCCCTGCGCGTCCGCCCGCGCGTCCCGAGGACGGCCGCGAGGACGCAGACCGCGGCCCCGCAGGCGTAGGCGGCCGGGACGAGGGCGGGAGCGGAGTCGTTGATCCGGAGCAGGGCCGCCGCCATCCCGGCCACGGCGAGCACGCCTCCGGCGCCGGCCGCGGCCCACCGGGCCCGCCGCACCTCCCCGTGGAGGCCGTCACCGGGATCGTCGGGATCGTCGGGATCGGCCGGATCGGCGTCATCGATGTCACGGGCATCGTCGACGTCTCCGGTCCGAGGGTCCGGGGGCAGGCCGGACTCGACACGTCCACTCATGGCGCGGGAGCGTAGCGCGCCGGGCAGGGAAACCGGGATGCGGGGTCCGGTGGGCGGCTGTTAGCGTCCGTCGGTCCGACGTTCCGCGGCGCCCCGCCGCCGACCGAAGCAGGTGCTTTGATGTTTGTCCGCCCGGTCTCCGACGCTTCCCCTTCTCTCTTCACGGCCCCAAGGAGCCCGTTCACCGATGTCGGACATCACATCGAACACCCCGCACGACGACCTCGTTAGCCGCCTCACCCTGCCCCGGTACCCGCGCAGCGGCACCTACGACGCCCGGTGGACCATCGAGAACGCGATGGGCCCGCACGCACTGTGGCTGCTGGAGTGGCTCGCCCCGGCCCTCGGACTCGACACCCTGCGCCCCGGCGCACGCGTACTCGACCTGGGCTGCGGACGCGCCATGACGTCCGTCTTCCTTGCCAGGGAGTACGACGTCCAGGTCACCGCGGCCGATCTGTGGATCAAGCCGGACGAGAACGCGCGCCGGATCACCGAGGCCGGCGTCGCCGACCGGGTACTGCCGGTTCTCGCCGAGGCGCACGACCTGCCCTTCGGGGAGGAGAGCTTCGACGCGATCGTCTCGATCGACGCCTACCAGTACTTCGGCACCGACGATCTCTATCTGCCGACGCTGACCCGGCTGCTGAAGCCCGGCGGCCGGATCGGCGTCGTTGTCCCGTCGGTGCCCGAGGAGATCGGGGGCAGCGAACCGCCGGAGCACCTGAAGCCCTTCTGGGACCCCGCGTTCTGGTGCTTCCACAGCCCCGCCTGGTGGCGCCGCCACTGGACCCGCAGCGGGGCCGTGGAGGTCGAGACGGCCGACTGGCTGCGGGACGGCTGGCGGGAGTGGCTCCTCTGGTGCGACGTGGTCGCCGAGGAGAGCACGGAGGAGTTCCACGTGCGGATGAGCCGGGAGAACGCGGACCTGCTGCGCGCGGACCGGGGCCGCACCCTGGGTTTCTCGCGTGTGGTGGGACGCCGCCCTCCGACCGCGTGACGCACCGGCGCTGATCGCATGGGTGAGGGGACGCATCGACCCCGATGCGTCCCCTCACCCGCGCTCCGTGGAACTCAGCCCTCGCTGACGTCCAGCTTCTGAAGGATCAGCTCCTTCACGCGGGCCGCGTCCGCCTGACCGCGCGTGGCCTTCATGACGGCGCCGACCAGCGCACCGACCGCGGCGACCTTGCCGCCGCGGATCTTGTCCGCGATGGCCGGGTTGCCGGCGATGGCCTCCTCGACGGCCGTGGTCAGCGCGCCCTCGTCGGACACGACCTTCAGACCGCGCTTGTCGACGACCTCGTCCGGGGTGCCCTCACCGGCGAGCACGCCCTCGATGACCTGACGGGCCAGCTTGTCGTTGAGGTCACCCGCGTTCACCAGCTCGGTGACCCGGGCGACCTGCTCCGGGGTGATCGCGAGCTCGTCGAGCGCCGTGCCGGACTCGTTGGCGGCGCGCGCCAGCTCGCCCATCCACCACTTCCGGGCGGAGGCCGCGTCGGCACCGGCGTCGATCGTGGCGACGATCGGGTCCAGCGCACCGGCGTTGAGGATGGCCTGCATGTCGGTGCCGGAGATCCCCCACTCCTCGCGGAGCCGGTTGCGGCGCACCAGCGGCAGCTCGGGCAGACCCGAACGGATCTCCTCGACCCACTCGCGGGGCGGGGCGACCGGGACCAGGTCGGGCTCCGGGAAGTACCGGTAGTCCTCGGCCTCCTCCTTCACGCGGCCCGAGGTCGTGGACCCCGTGTCCTCGTGGAAGTGGCGGGTCTCCTGGATGATCGTGCCGCCGTCGTTCAGCACGGCGGCGTGCCGCTGGATCTCGAACCGGGCGGCGCGCTCGACCGACCGGAGCGAGTTGACGTTCTTCGTCTCCGAGCGGGTGCCGAACTTCTCCCGGCCGTGCGGGCGCAGCGACAGGTTCACGTCGCAGCGCATCTGGCCCATCTCCATGCGGGCCTCGGACACGCCGAGCGCCCGGATGAGCTCGCGCAGCTCACGGACGTACGCCCGCGCGACCTCGGGAGCACGCTCACCGGCACCGACGATCGGCTTGGTGACGATCTCGATGAGCGGGATGCCCGCGCGGTTGTAGTCGAGCAGCGAGTGGGAGGCGCCGTGGATGCGCCCGGTGGCGCCGCCCACGTGCGTGGACTTTCCGGTGTCCTCCTCCATGTGGGCGCGCTCGATCTCGACGCGGAAGGTCTCGCCGTCCTCCAGCTGCACGTCGAGGTAGCCGTTGAAGGCGATCGGCTCGTCGTACTGGGAGGTCTGGAAGTTCTTCGGCATGTCCGGATAGAAGTAGTTCTTCCGGGCGAAGCGGCACCACTCGGCGATCTCGCAGTTCAGCGCGAGACCGATCTTCACTGCGGACTCGACGCCGATCGCGTTGACGACCGGGAGGGCGCCGGGCATGCCGAGGCAGACGGGGCAGGTCTGCGAGTTGGCGTCGGCGCCCAGCTCGGTGGAGCACCCGCAGAACATCTTGGTCTTGGTGCCGAGTTCGACATGGACCTCGAGGCCCATGACGGGGTCGTACGACGCGAGAGCGTCCTCGTACGACACCAGGTCGGTCGTGGTGGTCACGGTGTAACTTCCCTCTCAGCCCAGCAGGACGTCGTCGTCGCCCAGCCGCTTCAGCTCGCGGTAGAGGATGGCGAGGCCGGTGACGATGGCGGCGGCGGACACGGTGGCGTCGATCAGGACCAGGGTGTCCTTCTCCAGCCGCGCCTTCTTGACACGCTTGGCGACGCCGATCGCGCCGAGCGCGGTGGCGGCCATGGACAGGTACGTACCGGACTTGGACTTCTTGAAGCCCTTGGCCTTGGTCAGTGCACTCACAGCGACGGAGCCTCCTCGATCAGCGGGTGGCCCCACCTTTCCACGAAGGCGGCCTCGACGGCCGCACCCACCTTGTAGAGGCGGTCGTCCTTCATGACCGGGGCGATGATCTGCAGTCCGACCGGCAGGTTGTCCTCGGGCGCGAGGCCGCAGGGCAGCGACATGGCCGCGTTGCCTGCCAGGTTGGTCGGGATGGTGCACAGGTCGGCGAGGTACATCGCCATCGGGTCGTCGGCGCGCTCGCCGATCGCGAAGGCGGTGGTGGGTGTCGTCGGGGAGACGATCACGTCGACCTGCTCGAACGCCCTGTCGAAGTCCTGCTTGATCAGCGTGCGGACCTTCTGGGCGCTGCCGTAGTACGCGTCGTAGTAGCCGGAACTGAGCGCGTAGGTGCCGAGCATGATGCGGCGCTTGACCTCGTCACCGAAGCCGGCCTCGCGGGTCAGCGAGGTGACCTCCTCGGCGGAGTGGCTGCCGTCGTCGCCGGTGCGGCGGCCGTAGCGCAGGCCGTCGAAGCGGGCGAGGTTGGAGGAGCACTCGGACGGGGCGATCAGGTAGTACGCCGACAGGGCGAGGTCGAAGGACGGGCAGTCCAGCTCGACGATCTCGGCGCCCAGCTCCTTGAGCAGCACGACGGACTCGTCGAAGCGCTGAATGACACCGGCCTGGTAGCCCTCGCCGCGGAACTGCTTGACGACGCCGACGCGCATGCCGTCGACGCTGCCGTTGCGGGCGGCCTCGACGACCGCGGGCACCGGCTCGTCGATGGAGGTGGAGTCCATCGGGTCGTGCCCGGCGATCACCTCGTGCAGCAGGGCCGCGTCCAGGACCGTACGGGCGCAGGGGCCGCCCTGGTCCAGGGAGCTGGAGAAGGCGACCATGCCGTACCGGGACACCGCGCCGTACGTCGGCTTCACGCCGACGGTGCCGGTGACGGCGGCCGGCTGCCGGATGGAACCGCCGGTGTCGGTGCCGATGGCGAGCGGCGCCTGGAAGGAGGCGAGCGCGGCGGAAGAACCGCCTCCGGATCCTCCCGGGATCTTGGTGAGATCCCACGGGTTGCCGGTCGGCCCGTAGGCGCTGTTCTCGGTGCTCGACCCCATGGCGAACTCGTCCATGTTGGTCTTGCCGAGGATGACGACGTCGGCGGCCTTGAGCCGCTTGGTGAGCGTCGCGTCGTACGGCGGGATCCAGCCCTCGAGGATCCTGGAGCCGACGGTGGTCGGGATGCCCTCGGTGGTGAAGATGTCCTTCAGCGCGAGCGGGACGCCGGCCAGCGGGCCGAGCTTCTCGCCCTTGGCGCGCTTCTCGTCCACGGCGCGGGCCTGGGCGAGGGCGCCCTCACGGTCGACGTGCAGGAAGGCGTGCACCTTCTCGTCGACGGCCTCGATCCGGGCCAGGTGCGCCTCGGTGACCTCGACGGCGGTGAGCTCGCCCGAGGCGATCTTCGCGGCGGTCTCGGCGGCGGTGAGCCTGATGATGTGATCGCTCATGGCGGGTTACTCCTCCCCCAGGATCTGCGGCACCTTGAAACGCTGCTGCTCCTGGGCCGGGGCGCCGGAAAGCGCCTGCTCGGGGGTGAGCGAGGGACGGACGTCGTCCGGCCGCATGACGTTGGTCAGCGGGAGCGGGTGCGAGGTCGGCGGTACGTCTTGGTCGGCGACCTCGCTGACGCGGGCGACCGCGCCGATGATGTCGTCGAGCTGGCCTGCGAAGTGGTCGAGCTCTTCGGGCTTCAGCTCCAGACGCGCCAGCCGGGCGAGGTGGGCGACCTCCTCGCGCGTAATGCCAGGCATGCAGCGATCCTCTGGGGTGAGTGTGTGTGGTTTGGGGCCAATCCTATGGGGCGGCGGGCCGTGCCCGTGAAACGTGTTCCCGGGCGCCGCGCTGTCCCGTGCCGGCGAGGGCGGGGCTGCGCGGCCCCGGGCGCCTCGTTGACCGTCCCGCACGGGGGTTCGCAACCCTGCGCTTCGGGGGTTCCGCGGCGTTGACGCTGGGCCGGGGTGTCGCGCCGCAGGCTAGTCCTCGGCCGTCCTCGCCGCCGGCAGCGCCGCCGCGGGCCGTTGCCAGCCCCGGGAGCCTCGGGCGAGCAGCCACGCCGTCGTCTCGTCCGGCGGCATCGCCGCCGCGACCAGCCATCCCTGCACGGCGTCGCACCGCAGATCCCGCAACCGCTCCCACGTCTCGTCGTCCTCGACACCCTCCGCGACCACGAGCAGCCCCAGCGAGTGCGCCAGATCGATCGTGCACCGCACGATCTCCGCGTCCTCGGTGTCGACGGCCAGCCGCGCCACGAACGACCGGTCGATCTTCAGCTCACTCACCGGCAGCCGCCGCAGATGCACCAGCGAGGAGTAGCCGGTCCCGAAGTCGTCCAGGGACATCTTCACGCCGTGCCCGGTCAGCGCGTTCAGTGTGTCGGCCGCACGCTGCGGATCCTCCAGCAGGACATGCTCGGTGATCTCCAGTTGGAGCGCTCCCGCCGGCACTCCGTGCCGGGCCAGCCGTGCCGCGACGGAGCCGGCGAAGCCGGGTGTGTGCACATCGCGCGGCGACACATTGACGGCGACCGGTACGAACAGCCCCTGGGACCGCCACTCGGCCACCTGCCCGAGCGCGGTCTCCAGCACGTACTCGGTGAGATGGGGCATCAGCCCGGACGACTCCGCGATCGCTATGAACTCGTCCGGCGGCACCTTGCCCCGCTCAGGATGCACCCACCGCACCAGGGCCTCGAGCCCCGCGACCTGCCCGTCGAAGCGGACCTTGGGCTGGTAGTGCAGCTGCACCTCGCGAGCGTCCAGGGCCCGGCGCAGATCGCCCAGCAGCCCGAGCCGGTCGGGGGTGTTGGAGTCACGCTTGGACTCGTACGCCTCGACCCCCGTGCGGTCCCGCTTCGCCTGGTACATCGCCACGTCCGCCCGCCGCAGCAGCCCCTCCGCGTCGACCGCATGGTCCGGGAACACGGCGACTCCCGCACTCGCCTCCAGGACGAGGGTGAGCCCGTCGAGGTCGAGCGGGGAGCTGAGGGCGGTGACCAGACCGCGGGCGGCCCGGGTCGCGGAGGTCGTGGAGTCGGCGACGGGCAGTAAGACGGCGAACTCGTCACCGCCGAGCCGCGCGGCCTCCGCCCCGCGCGGCAGGGCCAGTCTGAGCCGGTCGGCGATCTGCAGCAGCAGCCGGTCACCGGCGAGATGCCCGAGCGTGTCATTGACCGACCGGAACCGGTCCAGGTCGATCAGCATGAGAGCGGAGCGCACACCCATCCGCTCCGCGTCGTCCAGCGCGGGCCAGATCCGTTCCAGCAGCCACTGCCGGTTGGGCAGTCCGGTGAGCGGATCGCGCAGCTGCTCCTCGGCCCGCGCGCGGGCTATCCACAGGGTGGAGTCGAGGGCGATCAGGGGGATGGAGAAGAGGGGCAGCAGCACGGGCTTGGCGTCGGCGACGACACAGATCAGGGGCGCTATGCCGAGCAGGGCGACCGCGACAAGCCCTTGTCGGGCCAGGGCGGTTCGGACCACGGTGGGCAGTCCCGCGCGCGGAGTGTGCAGATACCAGAGCAGACCGCGGGTGACCGCGAGATAGGTGGCCGCGACGAGGACGACCCCGGGGGCCGTGTACAGCGTCCAGGTGTCGGGAGTCGACGGCGACTCGACGGACGGCACGCAGCCGAACGCGGCCAGCACCAGCGCCCCGGCGCCGATGCCGAGCAGATCCACCGCCCCGTGCAGCACGCCCTGCCGCCAGCGGCCCCGCCGGGCGATGCCGACCAGCACGACGACGGTGAGGCTGACCATGCCGGCCGGGACCCAGCCGTACAGCATCAGCACGGCGAGGGTGAGGGCGGCGCCCGAGCCGGTGCCGCCCCACCAGCGGCAGCGCCCCAGCATCACGAGATGGCCGACGATGATTCCGGTCAGCACGGCCAGGGACCAGCCGACGGTCCCGGACGGGAACAGCGCGTGTCCCCCGGTGAAGGCCCGCAGGAAGCCGGCGCCCAGCACGAAGCCGGCCGCCGCGACGACCGCGGTGGGCAACGCGGGCCAGGACGGGTGCCGTTCCGTGTCCACCTCGGTGAGCGAACCGGACAGTGACTGGGACAGCCCGGGGCCGTGCCCGGCGGCCGGCTGTCCGGCACCGCGCGCGTCCGCGGTGCCCGCGCCGGTGCGCCCCTGCGCGCCCGGCCGCCCCGCGGGCCGCCCGTCCCCACGGCCGCGCCGCCAGATGACCGCCATGCGGCGCAGGCGCAGCCGTGAGCCCGGGGCGGCGCTCTCGGTCGGTTCCATTCCCGTCCCTCTCACAGCCGGCGGTGCCCACGCCACGCGGCCCGATGCCCGTCGACCCTCGGCGGCTCCGCGGTGGAAAGCCCTTTCCCGGACCCTTCGCGAGTACGGGGTTGCCCCGACCGCAGCTGGGCACGGCGGGCGCACCTCTCAACAGTAGGCCGCGGAAGGCTTCCACGGGCACCGGTCTCCGACGGTTGCCCGAATGCGCCCCAGCCACCCGTATGCATCTGATATGCGCCGATCAGGTGGCCTTCAACCGTTACTCCTCGGCCGAAAGGGCGACGTCGGCCGCGGCCTTCGGCCCTTGTTCGAGAAGGACGTTGAAGCCTTCTTCGTTCAGGACCGGCACCTTCAGCTGCATCGCCTTGTCATATTTTGACCCGGGATTGTCGCCCACCACGACGAACGAGGTCTTCTTGGAGACCGATCCGGTCACCTTCGCCCCCTGGCTCTGCAGGGCCTCTTTCGCGCCATCACGGGTGAAATGGTCCAGAGTTCCGGTCACGACGACGGTGAGCCCTTGCAGCGGACGCGGGCCCTGGTCCTCGCCGGCGCCCCCGTCCTCCATGCGGACACCCGCCGCCTTCCACTTGCGGATGATCTCGCGGTGCCAGTCCTCGGCGAACCACTGCTTGAGCGAGGCGGCGATGGTCGGTCCGACCCCCTCGGTGTTCGCCAGTTCCTCCTCGGTGGCCTGCTCGATGCGGTCGACGGAGCGGAACTCCCGGGCCAGTGCTTCCGCCGCGACCGGCCCGACATGACGGATCGACAGACCGGTCAGCACGCGGGCCAGCGGACGCTCCTTGGCCGCGTCGATGTTCGCCAGCATCGCGACCGCGTTCTTCCTCGGCTCACCCTCCTGGTTGGCGAAGACGGTGGCGACCTTCTCCTCGCCGGTCTTCGGGTCCCGCTTGGGCAGACCGCTGTCCTGGTCGAGGACGTACGCCTTGATGGGCAGCAACCGCTCGACGGTGAGGTCGAAGAGATCACCCTCGTCCGTGAGCGGCGGGTCCGCGGGCTCCAGCGGTCTGGTCAGCGCCGCCGCGGCGACATAGCCGAAGTGCTCGATGTCCAGTGCCTTGCGCCCGGCGAGGTAGAACAGCCGCTCCCGCAACTGGGCCGGACACGAGCGGGCGTTGGGACAACGCAGGTCGACGTCCCCCTCCTTCATCGCCTTCAGCGGCGTACCGCACTCGGGGCACTCGGCCGGCATCACGAACTCCCGCTCGCTGCCGTCCCGCAGGTCGGCGACCGGCCCGAGGATCTCGGGGATCACGTCACCGGCCTTGCGCAGCACCACCGTGTCACCGATGAGAACGCCCTTGGCCCTGACCACGTCCTGGTTGTGCAGCGTGGCGAACTCGACCTCGGACCCGGCGACGGTGACCGGCTCCACCTGTGCGTACGGGGTGACCCTGCCCGTGCGGCCCACTCCCACACGGATGTTGACGAGCCTGGTGTTGACCTCCTCGGGCGCGTACTTGTACGCGATGGCCCAGCGCGGGGCGCGCGAGGTGGTGCCGAGACGGCCCTGAAGCGGGATCTCGTCGAGCTTGACGACGACGCCGTCGATCTCGTGCGCCACGGAGTGCCGGTTCTCACCGTAGGAGGCGATGAAATCCCTGACGCCGGCCAGGTCGTCGACGACCTTGTTGTGGGTGGAGGTGGGCAGACCCCAGGTCTTGAGCAGGTCGTAGCCCTGGGAGAGGCGGGGCATGCCCTGGTAGCCCTCCAGGACACCGATGCCGTGGACCACCATGTGCAGCGGCCGGGTGGCGGTGACCCGCGGGTCCTTCTGCCGCAGCGAACCGGCCGCCGCGTTGCGCGGGTTGGCGAACGGCTTGTCGCCGGCCGCGTTCAGCCGCGCGTTGAGCTCCTGGAACTTCTCCATCGGGAAGTAGACCTCGCCGCGGATCTCGACGAGGTCGGGCACCTTGTCGCCCTTCAGCCGGTCCGGGATCTCGGCGATGGTGCGGACGTTGGGCGTGATGTCCTCACCGGTGCGGCCGTCGCCGCGGGTCGCCGCGCGGACGAGCCGGCCCCGCTCGTAGGTGAGGTTGACGGCGAGGCCGTCGACCTTCAGCTCGCACAGGAAGTGGAACCTCTGCTCGCCCAGTTCCTTGTGGATGCGCTCGGCCCAGGCGGCGAGGTCGTCGTCGTTGAAGGTGTTGTCGAGGGAGAGCATGCGCGAGACGTGCTGGACGGAGGTGAACTCCGTCTCGTACGCCCCGGCGACCTTCTGGGTCGGCGAGTCCGGGGTGCGCAGCTCCGGATGCTCCGCCTCCAGCGCCTCCAGCTCCCGCAACAGCCTGTCGAAGTCGGCGTCGCTGACCACGGGGGCGTCGTTCACGTAGTACCGGAAGCGGTGCTCCTCGATCTGCTCGGCGAGCCCGGCGTGCTTCTCCCGTGCTTCGGCGGGCACGCTCGTCGTCTCCGCTTGCTTGTCGCCGGCCACCGTGTGTCCTCCCGTTACTCTGGGTTGTCCGCGAGGGATCTCGCCGCCCGGACGCAGTGTGCGTAGGCCGTGCGCGCGTACTCCGGGGAGGCCCCCGCGAGCCCGCACGCCGGAGTGAGCGTGACCGCCTCCGGGAGGAGTCCCGGCCGCAGCCCCAGCCTGCGCCAGAGCGTCCTGACCCCCATGACGCTACCGCCCGGGTCCGACAACGGTCCCTCCGCGCCCGGGACGACACCGGCGAACAGCCGTGTCCCGCTCTCCACCGCTTCCCCGATCGTCTCGTCGTCACGCTCGGTGAGGAGGGAGAAGTCGAAGGAGACCGCCGCCGCGCCCGCCCGGCGCAGCAGGGCGAACGGAACATCGGGTGCGCACGAGTGGACCACGACGGGCCCGCCGTCGTGAACCCCGACGACGTCCCGCAGCGTGGCTTCGACGGTCTGCCGGTCCACCGCGCGGTGGGTGCGGTAGCCGCTCGCGCTCCGCACGTGTCCCCGCAGTACGGAGGTGAGGGAGGGTTCGTCGAGTTGCAGGACGGGCTGCGCGCCGGGGACGCGGCGCCGCACCTCGGCGAGGTGGAGGCGGAGCCCTTCGGCGAGGGACGCGGCGAGGTCGCGGCAGGCGCCGGGGTCGGAGAGGGCGGCCTCGCCGTTCCTCAATTCCAGGTTGGCGGCGAGCGTCCACGGCCCGACCGCCTGTACCTTCAGCGGGCCCTGGTACTCCTGCGTGAACTCCTCCAGCGCGTCGAGGTCCTCGCCGAGCCAGGAGCGGGCGCGTTTGGTGTCGCGGCCGGGGCGGTCGCCGAGGCGCCAGCCGCTGGGTTCGACGCGGGCGTACAGCTCCACGAGCATGCCTGCGGTTCGGCCGATCATGTCCGCGCCGGGGCCGCGGGCGGGGAGTTCGGGGAGGTGGGGGAAGTCCTCGAAGCTGCCGGTGACGGTTCTGGCGGCTTCTCGGGCGTCTCCGCCCGGCAGGGAGCCGATGCCGGTGGCGGGGCCGAAGGGGGGCAGGCTGTTTTCGCTCACGCGAGAAGCGTACGCAGTGGGCGGTGGGGGTTTCCGCCCCAGCCACCCCTTCCCGTCCCACCCCCGGGGCGACGCCCCCGGACCCCCTTCGGCCTGAACGCGTCCTCAAACGCCGGACGGGCTGGTGGTCACCGCCCCGGCCGCACCGTCAGGTCGTTGACCTCCGCGTCCCGTGGGAGGTCCAGGGCCATGACGATCGTCGTGGCGACCGACTCGGGGTCGATCCACCTGCCGGGGTCGTAGTCCTTGCCCTCCTGCTGATGGACCTTGGCCTGCATGGGGCTGGCCGTGCGGCCGGGGTAGACCGAGGTGACCCTGACACCGCTCGCGTGCTCCTCGTGGCGCAGGGAGTCGGCGAGGGCCTTCAGGCCGTGCTTGGAGGCCGCGTAGGCGGACCAGTCGGCGTGGGCGTTCAGACCGGCGCCGGAGTTGACGAAGACGACGTGGCCCCGGCTCGCGCGGAGCTGGGGCAGGAAGTGGCGGGTCAGTTCTGCGGGCGCGACGAGATTGACGTTGAGCTGGTGCCGCCAGGTCTTCGGGGTGAGGTCGCCGACCGGTCCGAGGTCGACGACGCCGGCGATGTGGAGGAGGGAATCCACCCGGCCCGGGAGCGACTGGTGGGAGAAGGCCCAGCTGAGCCGGTCGGGGTCCGCGAGGTCGCCGACGAGGGTGCGGGCACCGGGGTACTCGGCCGCGAGGTCCTTGGCCCGGCCCGCGTCACGCGCGTGCAGCACGAGGTCGTCCCCGCGCGCGTGCAGACGGCGGGCGACGGCCGCGCCGATGCCGGAGCCCGCTCCGGTGATCACATGGGTAGCCATGTCCGCCATGCTCGCATCAGCGGGCGCTCACTCCACACCCAGGCTCTCCTCCAGGTACGCCAGCGCGCCCACCGGTTCCTCGGCGAAGAACACCAGGTCGGTGAGGGGGCGGGGCAGGAAACCCTCGTCCTCCATGCGGCGGAACTGCTCCTTGAGCCCGTCGTAGAACCCCGCCGTGTTGAGCAGCACCACCGGCTTCTCGGTGTGCCCGTGCTTCTTGAGCTCCAGGATCTCGGTCGCCTCGTCGAGGGTGCCGGTGCCGCCGACCATGACGACGACCGCGTCCGCCTTCTCCAGCAGCAGCCTCTTGCGCTCCGCGAGGTCCCTGGCGACCACCATCTCGTCGACGCCGGCACGCGCCTTCGCCGCGAGGAACTCCACCGAGACGCCGAGGAGCCGGCCGCCCGCCTCCTCCACACCGTCGGCGACGACCTTCATCAGACCGACGTCCGAGCCGCCCCACACCAGGGTGTGTCCGCCCTTGCCGAGCAGCCGCGCGAAGTCCCGCGCGGGGCCGGTGTAGCGGTCGTCGAGGTCGGCGGCGGAAAGGAAGACGCAGATGTTCACGAGCCCACAGTACGGGCCCGGTCGGACGTAGCGGTCAGCCGCATCTTCGACTGCCTGTGCGGCAGTTCCTCCCAGTCGTCCATGAACCGCGCGGACAGGCCGTACCCTGCGGCCAGCTCCACCAGCGTCTGCGTCCGGTAGTAGAAATCCTCGTGCAGCACCTGGTGCTCCTCGCCGTCGGTGCGGTCAAAGGTGAAGTCGAAGAACCCGCCGGGCGCCAGCACCCTGCCGACGTGCGCGAAGCACTCCTCGATGACGTGCCGGGGCGAGTGCGAGAAGACGCTGTGCGCGTGGACGACGTCGAAGTGCCCGTCGGGCAGGAAGGCGAAGGTGAGGTCGTTCGCGAGGGTCAGGTGGGGCAGCTTTGCCTGCAGCCCGTCGCGTACGAGGGTGTCCTGGGCGGCGAGCAGGATGTGCGGCGAGATGTCGATGCCGTAGTAGTGGCCCGGTTCCAGGTGGTCGATGAACAGGCGCCCCGCGCGGAGGTTGCCACAGCCGATCTCCAGCATCCGGTGGTGCGGCTGGAGGCCGTGGCCCACCAGATAGTCGAACTGCATCCGGCCGATCCGCGCCCACTGCTCGCGCGAGGGGTTGTGGCCGACGGCGGCCTCGGCGCTGCGGGCCGCGTCGGAGGCCATCACCGCGCGGTAGTACGCGATGTGGTCGCGGTGCCGCAGCCGCAGCCAGGCGTCGCGCAGGGCGCGCCGCGCGTGGGCGGGGACGCGCCGCGGATTCCGCAGGGCGTAGCGGGCCCGGTGGGCCAGGGTCCCCCGGTTCCTGCCGGTCTCCTCGGCTCCCATCTGCTGGCCTCCTCGGGAAGAACTCCGCTTCAGCGTGCGCTGTATCCGCTGAGTCGGCTACCCAGGAGGAGCGATCGTGACCAGAGGCCACCGCATCACCGTCGAGCCCAGTGACCGGCACGTCCGGGTGGTGCGCGGCGGCCAAGTGCTGGCGGAGAGCGACCGGGCGTGGGTGCTGCGCGAGACGGGCTGTCCCGCGCGGTACTACATCCCGCCCGAGGACGTACGGCTCGATCTGCTGTCACCGTCCGGGACGCGCACGCACTGCCCGTTCAAGGGCACCGCGTCCTACTGGTCGCTGCCGGAGGCGGCGGATCTGGTCTGGGCGTATCCGGACCCGAAGACGGACGTCGCGGAGATCAGGGACCACCTCTGCTTCTACGACGTGGAAGTCGGCTGATGGCGTGGACGGGTTGCGATCGGCGGACGCGCCGCCCGCCTCCCCGATGAAGTTCGCGCCGTGCGGCAGTCTGGTGAGACATGGACAAGAACATCTCTTCGCGCGACGGCACGTCCCTGGCCTACGAGAGCGCCGGGCGAGGGTCCACGATCGTCCTCGTCAGCGGCGCGATGTCGACGGGTGCCACGGTGGCGCCGCTGGCGGCTCCCCTGTCGGAGCGGTTCCGGGTGGTCGTGTACGACCGCCGGGGCCGGGGCGCGAGCGGCGACACGGCACCGTACGCGGTGGAGCGCGAGGTCGAGGACCTTGCGGCGCTGATCGAGTCGGTGGGCGGTGAGGCGTCGCTGTACGGCATCTCCTCGGGCGGCGCGCTGGCGCTCAGGGCGGCGGCGAGCGGACTGCGGGTGCGCCACGTCGCCGTGTACGAGACGCCGTACGCGATGTCGGCCGACGACCTTCAGGAGCGCGCGCGGTACACCGAGGAGCTGACGGTGGCGCTCGCCGAGGGGCGGCGCGGGGACGCGGTGGAGCTCTTCCTGCGGCTGACCGGGCTGGGTGAGGCGGTCATCCAGGGCGCCCGGCAGTCCCCGATGTGGGCCGGGATGGAGGCGATGGCGTCGAGTCTCGCGTACGACGACGCCGTGATGGGCGACGGGGGTGTCCCGCGCGATCTGCTGTCGAAGATCGGCGTACCGGTGCTGTCGATCGCGGGGGACGCGAGTCCGGCGTGGATGCGTGAGGCCGCGCGGGCGATCGCGGAATCCGTCCCCCGGGGCACGTACCGCACCCTGGGGGGCCAGACCCACATGGTGGAACCGGATGTCCTGGCGCCGGTGCTGGCGGAGTTCTTCGCGCGGTGAGCGGCCCGCCGGCTCCCCGGCCGAGCCGCCGCGCGGGGCGCCCGCCGTCGTGCGGAGCGCCCGGGCCGCTCCCGCCGTCGTGCGTCGGTCTCAGGCCACGCCGGCCGTCGCCCGCACCGTCGACGCGATCGTCGCCGAGCCGACCACGCGGGTGCCGTCGTACAGCACGATCGCCTGGCCGGGGGCGACGCCGCGGACGGGTTCGGCGAACGACACTTCGAGGGACCCGTCGACGAGTTCCGCCGTCACCTCGGTCTCGCCGCCGTGGGCGCGCAGCTGGGCGGTGTAGGTGCCGGGGCCGGACGGGGCGGCGCCGCACCAGCGGGGCTTGACGGCGGAGAGGGCGGTGACGTCCAGGGCCGCCGCGGGGCCGACCGTGACCGTGTTGTCGACCGGGGAGATGTCGAGGACGTAGCGGGGCTTGCCGTCGGGGGCGGGCGTGCCGATGCGCAGGCCCTTGCGCTGGCCGATGGTGAATCCGTACGCGCCCTCGTGGGTGCCGACCTTGCTGCCGGACTCGTCCACGATGTCGCCTTCGGCGCGTCCCAGCCGGCTCGCGAGGAAGCCCTGGGTGTCGCCGTCGGCGATGAAGCAGATGTCGTGCGAGTCGGGCTTCTTGGCGACGGCGAGTCCGCGCCGCTCGGCCTCCGCGCGGATCTCCTCCTTGGTGGTGACCGTGTCGCCGAGCGGGAACATGGCGTGGGCGAGCTGACGGTCGTCCAGCACGCCGAGGACGTAGCTCTGGTCCTTGGCCATGTCGGAGGCGCGGTGCAGTTCGCGGGTGCCGTCCTCGTTCTGGATCACCTGCGCGTAGTGGCCGGTGCAGACCGCGTCGAAACCGAGGGCCAGCGCCTTGTCGAGCAGCGCGGCGAACTTGATCTTCTCGTTGCAGCGCAGGCAGGGGTTGGGTGTGCGGCCTGCCTCGTACTCGGCGACGAAGTCCTCGACGACGTCCTCGCGGAAGCGGTCGGCGAGGTCCCACACGTAGAACGGGATGCCGATGACGTCGGCGGCGCGGCGGGCGTCGCGCGAGTCCTCGATGGTGCAACAGCCCCGCGCGCCGGTGCGGAACGACTGCGGGTTCGCGGAGAGCGCGAGGTGGACTCCGGTCACGTCGTGACCCGCTTCGGCCGCGCGGGCCGCGGCGACGGCGGAGTCGACACCGCCGGACATGGCGGCCAGGACGCGGAGGGGGCGGGAGGGCTGCGGGATGTCAGTCATAACCTCTCCAGGGTACGGGGCTCGGGAACCACGGCCGCCTGGTATCCGTTCACGATCACGTGGGGGAGAACCGAGCATCCGAGGACGGGGACCGGCGCATCGGGCGGCGGGCCCTGATCGTGGGCGGGGTGGCGGCCGCGACGGGCACGGCGGTGCTGGCGCGGGACGAGCTGGCGCGGCTGTGGTGGCGGGTGCCCGGTGTCGAGAAGCCGCGCGAGCAGGGCGCCGTCGACTACGCGGGCGCCCGCTGGGTGGCGGCCTCGGACGCCAACTGGCGCCGGGCGGACCGGCCGGACGACTTCGGAATCGACATGGTGATCGTCCATGTCACCCAGGGCAGCTTCGACAGCGCGGTGCAGGCGTTCCGGGACCCGGGACACAAGGCGTCGACGCACTACATCGTCGGCCAGGACGGCCGTATCACCCAGATGATCCGCGAGCTGGACGTGGCGTACCACGCGGGCAACCGCGACTACAACGAGCGCAGCGTCGGCATCGAGCACGAAGGCTTCGTGGACCGCCCCAAGGACCTGACGGACGAGATGTACGAGGCCTCGGCCCGCCTCACGGCCCGAATATGCGCCCGCTACGACATCCCCATCGACCGGGAACACGTCATCGGCCACGTCGAGGTCCCCGGCACGGACCACACCGACCCGGGCCCCCACTGGGACTGGGACCGCTACATGAAGCTGGTACGGCGGGCCCGCACGACACAGGCTCGAACCGAGCCGTCCGGTTCCCCGTCACCCACGTCCGGCTAGCTCAGCCCCGCCACCCGGGCCCGCTCCACCGCCGGCCCGATGGCCTTGGCCAGGGCCTCCACGTCGGCCTCGGTCGAGGTGTGCCCCAGGGAGAAACGCAGGGTCCCCCGAGCCAGATCGGGATCCACCCCGGTGGCCAGGAGGACGTGGCTGGGCTGCGCCACACCGGCGGTGCAGGCGGAGCCGGTGGAGCACTCGATGCCCTGGGCGTCGAGGAGGAGGAGCAGGGAGTCGCCCTCGCAGCCGGGGAAGGTGAAGTGGGCGTTGGCCGGAAGGCGTCCCTCGGATGAGGGGTCGCCCCCGAGGAGGGCGTCCGGGACGGCCTCACGGACCGCTGCGACCAGATCGTCGCGCAGCCGCCCGATCTCGTGGGCGAACCACTCCCGCTGCTCGGCGGCGAGTCGTCCGGCGGCCGCGAAGGAGGCGATGGCGGGGACGTCGAGTGTGCCGGAGCGGACATGGCGCTCCTGGCCTCCGCCGTGCAGGACGGGGACGGGGGTGTGCTCACGGCCCAGGACCAGCGCGCCGATGCCGTACGGTCCGCCGATCTTGTGGCCGGATACGGTCATCGCGGCGAGCCCGGACGCGGCGAAGTCCACCGGGACCTGGCCGAAGGCCTGGACCGCGTCGGAGTGCAGGGGGATCCCGAACTCGGCGGCGGTCTCGGCGAGTTCACGGACCGGCAGGACGGTCCCGATCTCGTTGTTGGCCCACATGACCGTGGCGAGGGCCACATCGCCGGGGTTGCGGGCGATGGCCTCGCGCAGGGCGTCCGGGTGGACCCTGCCGTGGGAGTCGACCGGCAGATACTCGACGGTCGCGCCCTCGTGCTCGCCGAGCCAGTGGACGGCGTCGAGGACGGCGTGGTGCTCGACGGGACTGGCGAGGACCCGGGTGCGGGCCGGGTCGGCGTCGCGGCGGGACCAGTACAGGCCCTTCACGGCGAGGTTGTCGGCCTCCGTGCCGCCGGAGGTGAAGACGACCTCGCTGGGGCGTGCGCCGAGCGCTTCGGCGAGGGTCTCGCGTGCCTCCTCGACGGTGCGCCGGGCGAGGCGTCCGGCCGCGTGGAGGGAGGAGGCGTTGCCGGTGACGCCCAGGTGCGCGGTGAGCGCCTCGACTGCCTCGGGGAGCATCGGCGTGGTCGCGGCGTGGTCGAGGTAAGCCATGGTGGGCCCGATTCTACGGGGCCCGGCGCACCGGCCACGGATCGCGGGTGGCCGGGGCGGGTCCGCCGGCTCAGAAGCTCCACGAGACCGTGCCGTCCGCCTGCATGAATGCCACGAGGACGAGGAGGTCGGCGATGCCGAGCCCGAGGCCGAGGAGGGCGCGGCCACGCCGGGGCGTGCCCCGCCACAATGCCAGGGCAGCCAGCACGATCGCGGTCGGGCCGAGAAGGACGTTGAGGACGAGCAGGCCCAGCAGGCCCAGGACGAAGGACGCGACGGCCATCCCGTCGGCGTCGTGGATTCCGGTGCGGCGGCCGGCCGGTGCGGTGAGTTGCATGGTGAGGGGCGGGTGACGGCTACGCGGGGTGCGGGTGAGAGCGGTGGGGGCGGGCGAGGGTTTCCGCCCCCACCGCTCCGCCGGCCTTTGCTCCCGTCCCGTCCCCCGGAGGCTGCGCCCCCGCACCCCCTTGGGTCAACGGGCCTCGTCCGCAAAAGACGCCGGACGAGCCGACTTCAGACCAGGCGGACTCGGGCGAGCTGGCGGGATTGTGCGACCAGACGGTCCTCGCTGTCCCAGACCTCGGCGTCCTCCTCCAGAAAGCCACCGGCGAGGTTGCGGGTGGTGATCGAGACGCGCAGGGGGCCCGGGGCGGGGCGGGAGCGGACGTGGACGGTCAGTTCCACGGTGGGGACCCAGCCGGAGATGCCCAGCTCGAAGGCAGTCGGCGGCAGGGCGTCGACCGCGAGCAGCAGGGCGAAGGGGTCGGGGTCCCGGCCGTCGGCGAGGCCGAACCAGGCCCGCATCTCCCCGTTGCCGGAGGGCTGCCCGAGGGCCCAGCCCAGCGTCGACGGGTCGAGCTTGAGCATCAGGCGGTCGGTGATGGCGGAGCTGCCGTCGACGGGAGCGGGTCCGTCCTCGGGGCCGAAGCACCGCTCCATCGGCGGTATCGCGGGCGGCTCGGCCGTCGTACGCACGTCGGCGGGCAGGGAGTCCAGATCGCCGTAGGAGGCGAGGACGCGGATCCGCTCCACCTCGTCGCCCCGCTCGTCGTGCTGGAACAGGGACGCCTGACCGGTCGACAGGGTCCGCCCGGTGCGCACGGTCTCGGTGCGGACGACCGCCGGGCCCGGCTGTGAGGCGGTCAGATAGTGCGCGGAGATGGTGAACGGGTCGGAGTGCGGCAGGGCGTCCGCGAGCGCACGGCCCAGGACAGCCAGCAGATAGCCGCCGTTGACGGCGTTGATGATCGTCCAGCCGGCGGAGAGGTCGATGTCGTAGACGCCGGGCGCGCGCGGGGTGAGAGCGGTGTCGCGGTCGAACTCACTGGCGCCGATCGTGGCCCGGGTGGCCTGGGCGGAGGCTGCTTCTGGCATGGCTGAACAGTACAAGAAGAAGATACTAAGCGGTAGCTTTGCGGGGCGGCGCGCATCGCCGCTACTCCTCGCGGACCGTCGAACGACGGTGCCACGCCCTGGGTGCCCGCCAGTGACAGCGCATCGCGAGCAGCCGCAGCACGAAGGCCGTGACCGCGGCGACGGAGCTGGTCATCGCGTTCAGCACGTCGTAGCGGAGGCACAGCGCGACCATGGTGGCGCCGACGACGGCCGGAACCGCGTACAGATCGCGGTCCCAGCGCAGCAGCGAGGGCACCTCGTTGGCGAGCACGTCGCGCAGCACACCGCCGCCCACCGCGGTGGCCAGGCCCAGACAGGCGGAGGCGGTCAGGCCGAGTCCGTGGTCGTAGGCCTTGGTGGTCCCGACGACGCAGAAGAGGCCGAGGCCGGCCGCGTCGAAGACATTGACGCCGACCTGGATGCGCTCCACGTGCGGGTGAAGGAAGAACACCAGTGCCGCGGCGACCAGGGGGGTGACGAAGTAGCCCAGGTCCGTGAAGGCGGCGGGCGGCACGGCGCCGATGACCAGGTCGCGGAAGAGTCCTCCGCCCAGCGCGGTGGCCTCGGCGAGCACGGCGATGCCGAAGACGTCGAAGTTCTTGCGCACGGCCAGCAGGGCACCGGAGATCGCGAAGACGAAGATGCCCATCAGGTCGAGCGTATGCAGGACGGACGGACTGAACAGTTGCTGCAGCACCCGTACATTCTTACTCAGCAAGCACCCCTCGCCTTTCAAAACAAGGCGAGGGGTGCGGCGAGCTTGCTGTCTTCAACCGCTATACGGCCTTGTCGGTCGACTTCGCGGGCTGCTCGGCCTTCTCCGCGTCCTCGGCCTTCTCCGCCTGCTCGGCCTTCTCCGCGTCCTCGGACTTCTCCGCCTGCTCGGCCTGCTCCGCCGCCTGCACAGCCATTTCGGCCTTCTCGACCTTCACAGCCGCCGTCTCGGCGGGCTCGGCCTTCCTGCCTTCCTGCTCCGGCACCGCCGCCGCCAGCTCCTCGGACACCGGGGCGTCCTCCACTCCCTCGCGCGTGGCCGACACGACCTCGCCGGTGGTCAGCTTCAGCGTCCCGGCAGCGATCTCCTCGGTGTAGTGGCAGGCCACCCGATGGCCGCCGCCGACGTCCCGCAGTTCCGGCCGTTCGGTCGAGCACCGCTCGGCCTGGGCCCACGGGCAGCGGGTGTGGAAGCGGCAGCCGCTCGGCGGGTTCGCCGGGGAGGGCAGGTCACCGATGAGCAGGATGCGCTCGCGCTGGTCCTCCACCTCCGGGTCGGGCACCGGCACGGCCGACATCAGGGCCTTGGTGTACGGGTGCTTCGGCTCGGCGTAGAGCGCGTCGCTCGGCGCCTCCTCGACCAGGGCGCCCAGGTACATCACACCGATCACGTCGGAGATGTGCCGGACCACCGCGAGGTCGTGGGCGATCACCAGATAGGTGAGGCCGAGCTCCTCCTGGAGTTCCTCCAGCAGGTTGATGACCTGGGCCTGGACCGACACGTCGAGCGCCGAGACCGGCTCGTCGCAGATGATCACATCGGGTTCGAGGACCAGCGCGCGGGCGATGCCGATGCGCTGGCGCTGACCGCCGGAGAACTCGTGCGGGTAGCGGGCGAGCGCGTTGGAGGGCAGGCCGACCTTGTCCAGGATCGACGTGATCTTCTCCCGGCGCTCCTCCTGGTTCTTGCCGATGCCGTGGGCGACCATGCCCTCGGACAGGATCGACTCGATGTTCTGCCGGGGGTTGAGCGAGCCGAGCGGGTCCTGGAAGACCATCTGGAGCCGGTGCCGGAAGCGGCGCAGCTCCTCACTCGGGAGCTTGGCCAGGTCGGTGCCGTCGAGGACGACGGAGCCCTCGGTGATGTCCACCAGCCGCAGCACCGACCGCCCGAGGGTGGTCTTGCCGCAGCCGGACTCGCCGACCAGGCCGTAGGTCTGGCCGGCCTCGACCTTCAGGGAGATCCCGTCCACGGCGTAGACGTGACCGACCGTACGGTCGAACAGGACACCCTTCTTGATGGGGAAGTGGACCTTGACGCCGTCCAGTTCGAGCAGGCTCATGCGGGGACCTCCTCGGCCTTCGCGTCGTCGAGTACGGGGTGGACGCACCGCACCTGGTGACCGGTGGCGCGCGGCTCGGTGAGCTGCGGGGTACCGGTCAGGCAGTCCATCTCGTACCGGTCGCAGCGGGGCGCGAAGGCGCAGCCGTCGGCCCACGCGATGCGGTCGTTGATGGAGCCGCGGATGGGCTTGAGCGGCTCGCCCCGGGGGGCGTCGAGACGCGGGATGGAGCCCAGCAGCCCGTGCGCGTACGGGTGGGTGGGGTGGGCGAACAGCTCGCGGCGCCCGGCGGACTCCACGACCTTGCCCGCGTAGAGCACGTTGACCTGGTCGCAGAGACCGGCGACCACACCGAGGTCGTGGGTGATCATCAGCAGGGCGGTGCCCTCCTGGTCCACGAGTTCCTTGAGCAGTTCCAGGATCTGCGCCTGGATCGTCACGTCCAGCGCCGTGGTGGGCTCGTCGGCGATGAGCATGCTCGGGGCGCAGGCCACCGCCATGGCGATCAGCGCGCGCTGGCGCATACCGCCGGAGAGCTGGTGCGGGTACTCCTTGAGCCGGCGGGTCGGGTCGGGGATGCCGACCCGGTCCAGCAGGTGGGCGGCCTCCTTGCGGGCGGCCGCGCCCTTCATCCCGCGGTGGCGCTCCAGGATCTCGGTGACCTGCACCCCGACCGGCACGACCGGGTTGAGCGAGGACAGCGGGTCCTGGAAGATCATCGCCATCTGGCTGCCGCGCAGATCGCGGCGGGCGGACGGGCTCATCGTGAACAGGTCCGTACCGTCGAACGTCGCACGGCCGCCGACCTTGACGCCCTTGTGGGGCAGCAGGCCCATCAGGGCCAGGGAGGTGACGGACTTTCCGCAGCCGGACTCGCCGACCAGGCCCACGACCTGGCCCTGGTCGACCTCGAAGGAGACGCCGTCGACCGCCCGGGACTCCGTGCGGCCGTGGCCTCCGAAGGTGATGGTCAGTTCGTCGACAGTGAGCAGAGACATGGTGGTTCAGCCCCTCAGCTTCGGGTCGAGGGCTTCCCGCATGGCCTCGCCGAGGAGGGTGAAGCCGAGGGCGGTGATGATGATGCCGACGGCGGGGTAGACCGCCATCATCGGCGCGTTGTCGAAGAAGCGCTGCGCCTGGGTGAGCATGACGCCCCACTCGGGGATGGCCGGGTCGGGGTTGCCGAGGCCCAGGTAGGACAGCGCGGCGGCCTCGATGATCGCGGTGGCCAGGGAGAGCGTGGCCTGCACGATCACCGGGCTGAGGGAGTTGGGGATGATCTGCGAGACCACGATGCGCCGCTTGCGCACGCCCAGGGACTTGGCGGCGAGCACGTAGTCCGCGCCGCCCTGCACCAGCATGGAGCCGCGCAGCAGCCGTGCGAACACCGGGATCTGCACGATACCCACGGCGATCATCACCGTGGTCAGTGACTGCCCCATGACGGCGGCGATGGACACGGCCAGCAGCAGCGAGGGCATCGCCAGCATGATGTCGATGAACCGCATGATGACGGAGTCGATGCGCCTGCCCCGTTCGCCACCGAGGGTGGCGAAGGCGCCGGCCAGGCCGCCGATCAGGAAGCCGATGGTCAGGCCGATCAGCGTGGCGACGACGCCGACCAGCAGCGTCTGGCGGGCGCCGACCAGGAAGCGGGAGAACAGGTCCCTGCCGAGGTGGTCCAGCCCGAACCAGTTCTCGCCGCGCATGCCGACGAACTCGCCACGGTTGGAGAAGACCTCGTCGCGCCAGGTCTGCGCGGTCGGGGAGTACGGGGCGATGTACGGGCCGACGATCGCGAGAAGGATGAACAGGGCGATGATGACCGCGCCGACGATCGCCATCTTGCTGCGCTTGAGGCGTCGGAACGCCTCCCGCCACAGGCTGGCGCCGGTGCTGGTCTCCTTGGTCGCGGCCAGTTCGGCGAGGCGCTGGATCTTGTCGGTCTTGGTGGTGGCGACGCTCATTAGTGCACCCGCACTCTCGGGTCGATGAGGCTGTACGCCAGGTCCACCAGCAAGTTGATCAGGACGTAAATCAGCGCGATGAACATGATGAATCCGACGAGCACGGGGTAGTCACGGCCGTTGATCGCGGTCCAGATGAAAGAACCGATGCCGCCGAAGGAGAACACCGACTCGGTCAGGACCGCGCCGGACAGCAGGGAGCCGGTGAGCAGGCCGACCGCGGTGATCACGGGGAGCATCGCGTTGCGCAGCACATGCCGGCCTCGGATGACGCTCCGCTTGAGACCCTTGGCCTCGGCGGTGCGGACGTAGTCCTCGTCCTGCACCTCGAGGACGCTGGCGCGGGTCATGCGCACGATGACCGCGAGCGGGATGGTGGCCAGGGCGACGGACGGCAGGACCAGATGGGTGATCGCGTTCCAGGAGGCGTCGAACTCACCGGTGAGGATGCCGTCCAGGACGGCGAAGCCGGTCACGTCGGTGGCGTTGATACCGGTGTCCAGGCGCCCGTAGCTGGGAAAGATGCCGAGGTTGACGGCGAAGATCTGCTTGAGGATCAGGGCCAGGAAGAAGACCGGGATGCAGATGCCGACGAGCGAGCCGGAGACCGCGCTGAGGTCGAGCCAGCTACCACGCTTGCGAGCGGCGAAGTAACCGAGCGGGACACCGACAGCCACGGCGATCAGGATCGCCAGCAGGGACAGCTCCACGGTCGCGGGGAACCGCAGGACGAACTCGTCCCACACCGGCTGTCCGGTCTGGGTGGAGGTCCCCAGGTCGAGTTCGAAGATGCGCTTCAGGAAGCGCCAGTACTGAACGTGTACGGGCTGGTCCAGCCCGAGCGCACGGTTGATGCGCGCCACTTCGGCTTCGGTGGCCTTTTCCCCCAGGATCGCTGAGGCCGGTCCACCGGGGAGCCGGTTGAGCCACAGGAAGAGCAGAACCGACAGGCCGAGCAGCGTGGGTATGAGCTGGAGCAGTCTTCGTACGACGAGACGCAGCACCCCGCATGCCCCTTTCTTGCGTGAGGTCTTACATGAATGGACCCGCCCGGCCGCCGAGTTGCGGCGGCCGGGCGGAACCCCCCGTTGTGGTTTTCCTGCCGATCAGGCGCTTACTTGAACGAGGCCTCGGCGAAGACCTCCTGCGTCAGCGGGGAGACGTTCGGCGGGTTCACGTTCTTGGCGAAGGCGATGGCCGGCGGGGAGGACGAGATCGGGACACCCGGGAGGTAGTCCATGATGGCCACGTTGGCCTTCTCGTAGGCGGCGATGCGCTCCTCGGCCTTGCCCAGCTCCGAGCCCGCGTTCACGGCGTCGAAGACCTTCTTGTCCTTGAAGCCCCACTGCTTGTCGAACCCGGCGAACCAGGTGCCGATGAAGTTGTAGCCGTCGTTGAAGTCACCGGTCCAGCCGAGCATGTGCAGGGCGCAGGAGCCCGCCTCGGTGGCGTCCAGGTAGTCCGGGGCCCACTTCATGGCCTTCGGCTTGACGGTGATGCCGGCCTTCTCCAGGTCGGCCTTCATCAGCTCGAACAGGTCCTGCGGGGCAGGCATGTACGGGCGGGTGACCTCGGTCGGGTAGCAGAACTCGATCTCGAGCTTCTCCTCACCGGCCTTCTTGAGGAGGCCCTTGGCCTTGGCGGTGTCGAACGGGTACTTGGTGACGTTCTTGGAGTAGCCCGCGATCGTGTCCGGCATGAACTGGTCGGCGACCTTGCCACCCTCGGGCAGCTGGGTCTTGACCAGGTTCTCCTTGTCGATCGCCTGCGCGATCGCCTGGCGGACGTCCTTCTTCTTGAGGGCCGGGTTCGCCGACTGGCTCATACCGACGTAGAAGAGGTTGAAGACACCACGGGTCGGGACGACGTAGCCGTCCTTCTCGAGGGTCTTGATGTCGGCCGGGGCGACGAGGTCGTAGCCGTCGATGTCACCGGCCTGGAGCGCCTGGCGGCGGCCCTCTTCGGTGTCGATGGTGCGGAAGACCAGGTTCTTGATCTTCGCCTTCTCGCCCCAGTAGTCGTCGAAGCGCTCAAGGGAGACTTCCTTGTTGCCCTTGTTCCACTTCGTGATCTTGTACGGGCCGGTACCGGCGACCGTGCCGGCCTCCTGGCTGTACTTGGGGTACGTGATGGCGTCGCCCTTGGCGGACGCGTCCTGCTTCTTGTACGCCTCGATGGCCTTCGGCGAGTGGATCGCGAGGGCGTTGAGGGAGAAGCCGCCGGGGAGGTTGGCGGAGGGCTTCTTGACCTCGATGACGGCGGTGTTGTCGTCCTTCGCGGTGCAGGACTTGTAGTTCGCCTCGGGCGCCTCCTTGTCCTCGTTCTTCGCGAAGCCACCCATGATGGTCTGCCAGTAGTACGAGACCGCGCTGGACTGGTAGGTGCCCGTCCAGTTGAACCAGTGGTCGTAGTTGGCGCACACGGCCGCGGCGTTGAACGCCTCGCCGTCGTGGAACTTCACGCCCTTGCGCAGGTTGAAGGTCCAGACGGTGCCCTTTTCGTTGCTCGACCAGGTCTCGGCGAGACCGCCGACCAGCTTGGTGCCGCCGGACTCGTGCTCGAGCAGGGCCTCGAACGCCTGCCGCGTCACGCGGAAGGTTTCACCGTCGCTCGCGAGGGCAGGGTCCAGGGAACCCGGGTCACCGGCACCGGCGAAGACGAAGGTGTCCTTCGAGCCGCCGCTCTGGTTGTCACTGTCCCGCTCGCTGGAGCAGCCCGTGGCAATCAGACCGACCGCCACCGCGGCCGTGATCGCCCGAGCGACTGGGGACTTGGGTATGCGCATATTGGGGCCACTCCGGGTCCGCTATGTGGATGCATCTTGACCGGCCGAACACTACCTACGTTCGCAGGGAGTCAGGAACAGTCCGGATAGCGGTGATACCTACCTGAGATCTGAACACTTGACATATGGGATGGTTCAGGCACCCCGCCATCGAGATTTAACCCTTCTGACACAGAAGACGGCCCGCCGGGGGGCGTTCGAAGGGCGACGAGCGACGTGGAGATCGGGTGAAACCGCAGGTGACAGGCGGTTAAAGGGTGATCGCTGAGCGCGCATGGCCATTAATCTGACGCGAAATCACCGCCGGCCGAACCGGGGGTCCGGGCCGCTTCGGCCACGTGTCCACCTGGTGGACACGGTGACGCTGAGTCAGCACGAGCCGGAGCGCGGCCGGTGGGCAGCGCCGGGGGTAGCACGGATACGGCCCGGTCAGCGGTGGTGCGCGGGCGGGTAGCCGTAGCCCGAGGCCGGGGGCTGAACGGCGCCGTGCGCCTCGCGGTCGTAGAAGGGCCGGGCGTTGGCCCGCAGCCACATCGCGACCGGGTCGTGCTCGTCGGACATCGCGACGGTCGACACGGGCAGTCCGTCCGGGACCGCGGCGAGGGACTGCTGCATCATCGCGCGCACCGCGTCCACGGCGGGCGGGGAGGCGTCGTACACGTCCAGGCCGATGGCGAGGTACGGGGCACCCAGGGCGGGCTGCACCCAGGCGCGGCGCAGTCCGCGGACCGCCGGGGTGCGGTGGGCGTTCTGCGCGAGGAGGGCGTAGAACTGCGGGATCTCGATGGCGGGTTCGGAGAGCCTCAGCGGTCCGGCGGGCTGGCGGTCCAGACCGCCGGCGATCCGGCGCAGGTCCAGCCAGGGGATGCCGACGCCGCCGCCCGGGGCGTGCGGATTGAGCCAGAGTCCGTAGCGGTCGGGGAAGAGCGCCCGGGCCGCTTCGAGGCCGTCGATCACCTCGTACGATCTGTTCCAGCCGCTGGCCGACAGTTCCTGCGCGGAGGTGACGCAGGGCGCGTAGCCGAAGCCGTCGACCTCCATGTTCCCGTACTGGGCGTCGGGGGAGCCGGCCTGGCCGTGCCACAGCAGCATCCAGACCTGGCCGGACGAAGGAGTGGCGAGAGCGCGCAGCAACGCCTCGTAGGCGTCGTAACGCCCGGGCGTCACCTGGCGCAGCATGTGCTCGACCTGCCCGGCCGCCGCGGTGCCAGCGCTCACTTTGTATCGCCCCTTTGTACAACCTCGCCAGCGGATGAACCTAGCTTATGCCGCCGGCGGTGAGGCGAGGTCGGGTGTGCGGTGCCGGGTGCGGTGCCGGGTGCGGGACCGGGTGGTCCGCAGGTGTGCTGTGCGCGGGAGAGCTCGGGTGGTGGCGTTGTGTGGCGGGTGCCGGTGCGTTGGGGTTGTTCGCGCAGTTCCCCGCGCCCCTGGGGGGTTGGTCGCGGCCGCGCGGCGGAGCCGTAGGTCGGTTCAGCGCCGCGCCCCTGGGGGGTTGGTCGCGGCCGCGCGGCGGAGCCGTGGGTCGGTTCAGCGCCGCGCACCTGGGGGTTACCGCTGACGCTGGTAAAAGGGGTTGACGTGGGTGCGCATCCAGTCGGCCACCAGGTCCTGGGCGATGTCCAGGACGATCAGGTTGACCGGCCAAGGGGCCGGCATGCGGCCCAGGGCCCGGCCCAGGGCGTCCAGGGGGAGGGTGCGGGCGTCGCCCTCCCAGTGGGCCAGTTCCACGCCGACGAAGAGGACCGGGTCCGCCGTCTCGATCGCGGCGAGGCAGCGGCGGGCGGTCGTCACCACGCCGATGGCCTCGAACTCCTCCGAGGCCGCGGCCAGGAAGTCAACCGGGTCGTCCTGCCAGTCGGGCTGGAACAGCCGGACCCGGCCGCCGCTCGCCGGGCCGTCCAGCGGCCCGTGTCCGGCCCGGCACAGTTCGGCCACGGCGGCCGGCGGCAGCGGGACGGAGACCACGCCACCGGGGTTCACCGCGATCCCGGCCTGCGGTGGCAGACCGCGGGCGAACTCCACGGCGGGCGCGATGGTGTACGACAGGTGGGAGCCGACGACCTGGCGGAACTGTTCCTCGGAGCTGAACACGGGGACGTAGGCCTGCCCGTCGAGTTCCATGGTGGGCAGGTCCAGCGGGCCACTGTGCGGGCCGCCGCCGCTGGGCAGCGGGACCCAGACGAAGCTGCGGCCCAGCACCTCCATGATCCTGGCGCCCGCCGACGGAACGCCGAGGGACGCGGAAAGCACCTCCTCCAGCTCGTTGCCGGGCCATCCGCCGTGCGGATGGGGGTGCGTCTGGGCCGGGAAACCCGCCGGGAAGTCCATCGTTCGCCTACCGCCTGCCTGGAACCACTGCTGTGGTCGGCAAGGTTATCCGGTCAGTCCGCGAAGCCGATCCTGCGCAGCGCGTTCGCCGCGTCCCGGTCGATCAGCACCGCCGAACCACAGCCCGCGGGCAGCCGGCCGCGCTCCACCGCGCGCAACAGCCTGTCGCTCGCCGCGCGGTGGCGCCCGAACGCGTACCGGGAGACGCCGCGTCCGCGCTCGCGCTGCCCGGCCAGGGCCTGCTGCGGGGTGACGTCGAGCAGCAGCAGGTGCAGGCTCGCCCCCCGGCGGCGGGCCTCGCGGGCGAGCCAGCGCCGCACCCATGCCTGCGTACCGCAGTCGTGGACGACGACCGCCCCACCGGCGCGCAGCGACCGGCGCAGACCGGCGTAGTGGGCGAGGCGGACCAGGGGGCGGTAGACGGCGTAGGGGAGGAAGCGGGGCATGCGGTGGTCCCAGCGGTCACGGCTGTCCTGGGAGTCGACGCGGGCACCGCGCACCGCGCGGCGCATCAGTGTGGACTTGCCGCTGCCGGGCAGTCCGGTGACCACGACGAGGTCGCGGGGCCCGAAGAGCAGCGCGCGTGGGCTGCGGCCGCCCCGCTCGCGCAGGTCGCGGACGACGGGCGCCGGCAGCGCCCCGCGGGCCCGCGCGGCCGACTGCGGGGGCAGCGCGACGCCCGTGGTGGTGGCGCACGCCGTGGTCCTGTTCACCGTGATGGTCCTCCCCTGGGGCCGGCACGAGTCCGGGTCCCCGCTGAGCGTAAAGAGAAAGTAATGCCAGGTGCCTCTCGTTTCCGTGCCTTTCCTGAAACAGGCCTGTCACAGCTCCCTGTGACCGTGCCCGTACAACCTGTGCATCCCAGGGAAGGGTCCCCCTGCCGCGCCCTCGCGATGCGTGCAATGATGAGCGCGCCAACTGCATACCGGCCGTTTGAATCCGCGCGGGAGAGTCCCCGGCACCGTTTGCCGCCGGGGCGCCGAAGGAGCAAGTCCCTCCCTTGAATCTCTCAGGCCCCGTTACCGCGCGGGCGAGGCACATCTGAAAAGCGGGCCGCTGCAGCCGTGCTCCAGTGGCTCCACCCAAGGTGCAAACCATGATCCTCCCCGTGCGGGCGGTCATGGCGAACCTCTCAGGTTCCGATGACAGATGGGGAGGAACGCCCTCGCCTTCCCCCATCGTCTTTGGGAGACCGACCGATGAGCAGTACCGAACCTCGCCGGACCGCGCTCGATGCCCTGCATCGCTCGCTCGGCGCGACGATGACCGACTTCGCCGGCTGGGACATGCCCCTGCGCTACGGCTCCGAGCGCGACGAGCACAACGCCGTACGCACGAAGGCCGGCCTCTTCGACCTCTCGCACATGGGCGAGATCGCGGTCACCGGCCCGGCCGCCGCCGCACTCCTCGACCACGCCCTCGTCGGCAACATCAGTGGCGTCAAGCCCGGCCGCGCCCGCTACACCATGATCTGCCGCGAGGACGGCGGCATCCTGGACGACCTGATCGTCTACCGGCTCGGTGAGTCGGAGTACATGGTCGTCGCCAACGCCTCCAACGCCCAGACGGTGCTCGACGCCCTCCTCGAGCGCTCGGCCGGCTTCGATGCCGAGATCCGCGACGACCGCGACGCGTACGCGCTGCTCGCCGTGCAGGGCCCCGAGTCCCAGGCCATCCTCGCTTCGCTCACCGACGCCGACCTGGACGGCCTGAAGTACTACGCCGGTCTGCCGGGCACGGTCGCCGGTGTCCCCGCACTCGTCGCCCGCACCGGTTACACCGGCGAGGACGGCTTCGAGCTGTTCGTGAAGCCGGAGCACGCGGTCGAGCTGTGGCAGGCGCTGACCAAGGCCGGTGAGGGCGCGGGCCTGGTGCCGTGCGGGCTGTCCTGCCGGGACACGCTGCGCCTGGAGGCGGGCATGCCGCTGTACGGGAACGAGCTGAGCACCTCCCTGACGCCCTTCGACGCCGGTTTTGGCCGGGTGGTGAAGTTCGAGAAGGAGGGCGACTTCGTGGGCCGCGCCGCCCTGGCCCAGGCCGCCGAGCGCGCCGCCGCCGAGCCGCCCCGTGTCCTGGTCGGCCTGGTCGCCGAGGGCCGCCGGGTGCCGCGCGCCGGGTACGCGGTGGTGGCCGGCGGCGAGGTGGTCGGCGAGGTCACCTCCGGTGCCCCCTCCCCCACGCTGGGCAAGCCGATCGCGATGGCGTACGTCGACCCGGCGCACGCGGCGCCCGGCACCGAGGGCGTCGGCGTGGACATCCGGGGCAGCCACGAGCCCTACGAGGTCGTGGCGCTGCCGTTCTACAAGCGGCAGAAGTGACACCGTCGTAGGACGGTTCCTCGCGTCCTCGCGTCCTCGCTTCTTTTCGTCTTTCGCGCGTGAGGTGGGCGCGTCGTCCCCCACCCACCCGCGTCGCCCGCAGTCCCTTCAGCCATCCCCCGTCCCCCGTACAGGAGAATTCAGGCCATGAGCAACCCCACGCAGCTGCGTTACAGCAAGGAGCACGAGTGGCTGACGGCCGCCGAGGACGGCGTGTCGACGGTCGGTATCACGGAGCACGCGGCCAACGCGCTCGGCGACGTGGTCTTCGTCCAGCTCCCCGAGGTCGGTGACAGCGTGACCGCGGGCGAGACCTGCGGCGAACTGGAGTCGACCAAGTCGGTCAGCGACCTGTACTCCCCGGTCAGCGGTGAGATCACCGAGGTCAACGAGGATGTCGTGAACGACCCGTCGCTGGTGAACTCCGCCCCCTTCGAGGGTGGTTGGCTGTTCAAGGTGCGCGTCACCGACGAGCCGGCCGACCTGCTGACCGCCGCCGAGTACGACGCCGAAATCGCCGGCTGAGGAGTCTGTAGCCGCATGTCCGTTCTGAACACGCCCCTGCACGAGCTCGACCCGGCGGTGGCCGCCGCGGTCGACGCCGAGCTGCACCGCCAGCAGTCCACCCTCGAGATGATCGCCTCGGAGAACTTCGCCCCGGTCGCGGTCATGGAGGCCCAGGGCTCGGTCCTCACCAACAAGTACGCCGAGGGCTACCCCGGCCGCCGCTACTACGGCGGCTGCGAGCACGTCGACGTGATCGAGCAGATCGCGATCGACCGGGTCAAGGAGCTCTTCGGAGCCGAGCACGCCAACGTGCAGCCGCACTCGGGTGCGCAGGCCAACGCCGCCGCGATGTTCGCGCTGCTCAAGCCCGGTGACACGATCATGGGTCTGAACCTCGCGCACGGCGGGCACCTGACCCACGGCATGAAGATCAACTTCTCCGGCAAGCTCTACAACGTGGTGGCCTACCACGTCGGCGACGACGGCCAGGTCGACATGGCCGAGGTCGAGCGGCTGGCCAAGGAGAACAAACCGAAGCTGATCGTGGCCGGCTGGTCGGCGTACCCGCGTCAGCTGGACTTCGCCGCGTTCCGCCGGATCGCGGACGAGGTCGGCGCGTACCTCATGGTCGACATGGCGCACTTCGCCGGTCTGGTGGCCGCGGGCCTGCACCCGAACCCGGTCCCGCACGCCCATGTCGTGACGACCACCACGCACAAGACCCTCGGCGGTCCGCGCGGCGGGGTGATCCTCTCCACGGCCGAACTGGCCAAGAAGATCAACTCGGCCGTCTTCCCCGGTCAGCAGGGCGGCCCGCTGGAGCACGTGGTCGCCGCCAAGGCGGTCGCGTTCAAGGTGTGCGCCACCGAGGAGTTCAAGGAGCGCCAGCGCCGCACCCTGGAGGGCGCCCGCATCCTGGCCGAGCGCCTGGTCAAGGACGACGTCAGGGCCGTGGGCGTGGACGTGCTGTCCGGCGGTACGGACGTGCACCTGGTCCTGGTGGACCTGCGGAACTCCGAGCTGGACGGCCAGCAGGCCGAGGACCGTCTCCACGAGGTCGGCATCACCGTCAACCGCAACGCGATCCCGAACGACCCCCGCCCGCCGATGGTCACCTCGGGTCTGCGCATCGGCACGCCCGCCCTGGCCACCCGCGGTTTCACGACCGAGGACTTCACCGAGGTCGCGGACGTGATCGCCGAGACGCTGAAGCCGTCCTACGACGTCGACGCGCTCCGGGCCCGGGTGACGGCCCTCGCCGGGAAGCACCCGCTGTACCCCGGTCTGACGTAATTTCGTACGCTTTTCTTGGTACGGACGTCCGGGGCATCGCGCACACTGGGTCGGTGGGCGCGATGCCCCACGCCATGAACCGCATGAACGTTTCCGCTCACCTCTGAACCACCCCCTCCCCGGTGGACAGCGTCGTCCGCCGAACCCTTAGGAGTCCCCCCGTGGCCATCTCGGTCTTCGATCTGTTCTCGATCGGCATCGGCCCGTCCAGCTCGCACACGGTCGGCCCGATGCGGGCGGCCCGGATGTTCGCCCGGCGGCTGCGCAACGAGGACCTGCTGGACTCCGTCGCCTCGGTGCGGGCCGAGCTGTACGGCTCCCTGGGCGCCACCGGCCACGGCCACGGCACGCCCAAGGCGGTGCTGCTGGGCCTGGAGGGCGACTCACCGCGCACGGTGGACGTGGAGTCGGCCGACGAACGGGTGGAGAAGATCAAGGACGGTGGCCGGCTCCGTCTGCTCGGCGACCACGAGATCGCGTTCACCTACGACGACGACATGGTGCTGCACCGCCGCAAGGCACTGCCGTACCACGCCAACGGCATGACGCTGTGGGCGTACGGCGCCTCCGGGGCGGAGCTGCTGTCGAAGACGTACTACTCGGTGGGCGGCGGATTCGTCGTCGACGAGGAGGCGGTGGGCGCGGACCGCATCGTGCTCGACGACACGGTCCTCAAGTACCCCTTCCGCACGGGCGACGAGCTGCTGCGCCTCGCCGAGGAGACCGGCTTGTCCATCTCCGCCCTGATGCTCGAGAACGAGCGCGCCTGGCGGACCGAGGAAGAGATCCGCGAGGGCCTGCTGGAGATCTGGCGCGTGATGCGGACGTGCGTGGACCGGGGCATGTCCCGTGAGGGCATCCTGCCGGGTGGCCTGAAGGTGCGCCGCCGCGCCGCGAACACCGCCCGCAAGCTGCGCTCCGAGGGCGACCCGCAGGCCCTGGCCATGGAGTGGATCACCCTCTACGCGATGGCCGTGAACGAGGAGAACGCGGCCGGCGGCCGGGTCGTCACGGCGCCGACGAACGGCGCGGCGGGGATCATCCCGGCGGTCCTGCACTACTACGTGAACTTCGTCCCCGGCGCCGACGAGGAGGGCGTGGTCCGCTTCCTGCTGGCGGCCGGCGCGATCGGCATGCTCTTCAAGGAGAACGCCTCCATCTCCGGCGCCGAGGTCGGCTGCCAGGGCGAGGTCGGCTCGGCCTGCTCGATGGCGGCGGGCGCGCTGGCGGAGGTACTGGGCGGCAGCCCGGAGCAGGTGGAGAACGCCGCCGAGATCGGCATGGAGCACAACCTCGGCCTGACCTGCGACCCGGTCGGCGGCCTCGTCCAGATCCCGTGCATCGAGCGCAACGGGATGGCCGCGGTGAAGGCGGTCACGGCGGCCCGGATGGCGATGCGCGGCGACGGCTCCCACAAGGTGTCCCTGGACAAAGTCATCAAGACAATGAAGGAGACCGGCGCCGACATGTCGGTCAAGTACAAGGAGACGGCGCGGGGCGGGCTGGCGGTCAACATCATCGAGTGCTGAGGAGGGCCGCGCCCTTCTGCTCCTCGTGAGAGCTGTGCTCCTCATGGCGCCAGACCTCGGTGGGAGGAGGTGGGAGGAGGGGGAGCTGAGGAACAGCACTCCGCAGCCCTCGGGGAGCCGGTCGACGACGGCGGGCGCCGCCATCAAAAGGCCGGTGGGCGGGATTCTCCTCCCCCTCGACGATCTTTCCCGGGCGTCGCTGCGCCGGCATCCCGTCACCGCCCACACCGGCGGCGCCTCGCCGGATGCGCCGGCCGATTGCCGCGGGCCATTGGCCCGGGGCCAGCGGGCGGCGGCCACGCGGCCCACCGGAGGTTCGTGGAAACGGCGGTCACCGCGAGGGACGACGGCTGGGGCGTTCCCCTGCCGGTGCGTCTCCGGCAGGACCGCTCCCCGCCGGGGAAGCGGTCGGTTCCTCGGCGCCGGGGCGGGGTGGGGGCGGCGTCATGGCCGGTCACCGCCTTCGGCGGCCGAGGTGGTGCCGGGGGTCTCCGCGGCACCAGCGCCCTCGTCGGCCTGGTGCGCGTCGCCCTCGGACGCCGATTCGGCCTCCGCCGCCGCGTCGCGCAGCGCGGCACTGTCGACCGTCATGCTGACCGGTCCGGAGGGGTTGAGGTACAGCAGGTGCCCCTCCGGGAGGCGGTCCAGGATGTCCACGGCGGGGAGCAGCTCGTAACCGAAGCGGCCGGCGGCATGGAGATGCACGGGCGAGGTGAAGACCGGGACCACCGGCTCACCGTCCGGGGAAGTGGCCGAGAGCGGGGACCGGCCGGGGCCGAGGAGCATCGCCACCTCAGCGGTGGCCAGGGTGCGTGTCACCGCGTCGCCAGGGCCGTATCCGGTGGCGGCGAGCTGGACCGCCTCGTCGATCGGGTCGGTGGGAGCGGGCCAGTCGAGGGCCTGCGGGGAGGGCCGGTACTCCTCGTTGGGCCGCCACTCCGCGATCTCCCCGTCGACGTCGGACCGCCACTGGCCGACCACCGCCCAGTTCGGCGGCTCCCCCGCACCGGTCCATGTCGGGTCCACCATGCCGAGCCAGTGGTCGGGAGCGAGCCGCGCCGCCTCCCTGATCCCCTCCGGCACGGGTGGCGTGGTGTCTTCGTCGTGCGCGGTCGTGGTGTCCTCGTCGTGCGCGGTCGTGGTGCCGGCTGCTGCGGTGGTGTCGCTCATGGGTTCCTCGGGAGATGGAGGGGATGGTCGTGCAGGATCTGCCAGATGTTCCGGTGGACGTCTGCCCACGGGGCAAGGCCCCGGTCCCGGAACCAGTCCTCGACGAGCCGGCGCAGCCGGTCGAGGGCGACCGGGCCGTCCTGGGCGTCGGGGACGACGTCCGGGCCGAGCGCCGTCAGCAGGTCGAGAATGTCGGGCAGGGTGTGCTGGTGCGCGCGGAACCAGGCCGTCTCGTCCGGGTCCGGCGTCCGGCCCGCCTCACCCACCGGGGGGCCGCCGGGCGGCCGGGCCATCTCGGCCAGCGCATGCTCGTCGGGGAAGAGACCGTCGCCGGCGACGTGGGTACGCAGCTCCTCCTCCGTGAGCGGAGCGATGCGCCAGTAACGTCCCCAGTTGTCCTGGTAATCGAGGTCGGATGACTCGCTCGTCCCGCGGGCCCGCAATTCGTTCAGGACGAACTGGGATCCCCTCATGATCTCGTGCAGCGAGTGGTGGCGGACGGACAGCATCTCCGCCATCAGGGCGAGCCGCACCAGCCCCAGGTCGATGTCCAGACCCCAGTCGTCGCGCATCCCGGCGGCCAGGCGCAGCAGCCGGTACGTGCTGCCGGAGGTGCCGGCCATCACCAGACCTCCGGTGGCCTCGGCGGCGAACGGCAGCGCGGTGCTCATGGCGATGTCCCAGCGGGCCGCACCGGGGATCCAGCGCAGGACGCCGTCCGCGCGCATCAGCGCCCGTTCGGCGACGCTCAGCGGCGGCCGGACGTGCTCGGGGGACATCGGGACGCGCAGTGCGCGCTCCAGGCGGGCGAAGCGCTCGCGCTCGGCGGGGGACAGGCCGCTGCCTCGGGCCGCCAGGGCCTCGTACGCCGTCAGGTCGGGAGCGGGCAGTCGGTCTGCGCGCTCGCCTTGTATCTCGGGCGGGTTGAGGGCGGAGATGCCCAACAGGTCGGCCGTGGTCGCCTCGGCGACCCAGAGCAGGCCCAAGCGCTCGCGCAGGTTGCCGGAGACGGCGACCTCCTCGATGCGGTCCGGGTCCAGGCCGACCGCACCGTCGACAGTGGCGTCGTCCGAACCCAGTTCGTGTCGGCGACCGGCGGCGTCGGCGCGTCGGAACAGTTCGGCCGTCATGACGCCGATCTGGTCGTTGAGATCGGACCGGTCGGCGAGGTAGCGGCCCAGGCGCTCCTCGAAGAGCTCGGCCTGTTCCAGGTAGCGCACCCGGCCGCGGACCCAGGCCGGTACCTGGTTCGGGGTCCGGACGGACGCCAGCTCCCGCAGTCGGCGGCGGACCGCCGGGGGTGCGGCGTCGATCGCCCGCACAATGCGCGGCCGCGCGGTCCGCGCCGGGTCCGGGGCGGTCGGTGGCGGGGCCGCTGAGGGCCCGTCGGAGGCGGGCGGCGTGACGGCGGCAGGTCGGCCGACGAGCCACTGGCCGCCGTTACGGAGCAGGAGCACGGGCGGCGGCGTCAAGGCCGGGGTCTGTGGCCCGGGCGCCGCCGTCCGGCGGGCATGGCCGGCGTGCCGTAGGCCGCCCCCGGTGGCGGAGGTGCCCGAGGCGGCCTGCGGTGCGGAGGAGGTTGCCGTCCCCGGGCCGGGCTGCGGTACGGCGGAGGTTTCCGTGACCGCACCGGAGGTCTCCGTCCCCGGGCCGGGCTGCGGTACGGCCGAGGTTTCCGTGACCGCACCGGAGGTCTCCGTCCCCGGGCCGGGCTGCGGTACGGCGGAGGATTCCCTGGTGGGTCCGAGGACGGTGACCGTCCCGTCCGGCTCCGCCACGGCGGCCGGTATTCCGAGCGCGCGCACGGCGGCGGCCAACAGCACCACCAGCGGCGGTTCGGTGTCCGGTCCTCCGAGGGTGGGATCGGCGAGCAGCAGCCGCAGCCGCACGGCGGGCGCGATGTCGCGGCCGGCCACCGGAAGGCCGCCCGGGAGCAGGGCGGCTTCCATCCGCAGGGAGCCGCCGAGCCGACGGTCCGCGCTCTCCAGCTGGGACAGTGACACCCTTGCCGACTGGTCCAGCCGGGGCACTTGCGCCTCGGTGAGGTGGTCGTCATGGAGGGCGTCCGCCATCCATTGGCGGAAGGCGGCACTCCGCCCGGGCTCCGCTGCCGGGAGCAGCCCGGCCAGCGGCTCGTGCTCGCCGAAGGCGGCCAGCAGCGCGGCCTCGGGGGCACGGCCGGGCGCTGCAGTCACGGGACGCAGGACATACCGGGTGCCGTCGAGAACGGCTTCGCCGTCACCGGCCCGCCGCAGTGCCCCGCGGGTGGCAGGCGGCAACACCGGGGCATGACCGGGCCCTGCTGGGCCACCCGGGGCGGGCTCCACTCCACCGAGGACAGCCTCGCCCTCCCCGGTCACGGCACTCGCCCCGCGGCCGGCCGGCCGCGACTCCGGCACCCGACCGGACAGGGCACCGGAGGGGAGGGCCTGTGCGCTGTCGAGGACGGCTCCGCGGTGCTCCGTGTCCCGCGGTATCGCCCCGGCAGCGGGTGGGGCGGGGTCGGTGTTGTGGTAAGCCCGTGGGGGGTACGGGGGGAGTTCCGCGAGAGTGAGAACGGCGTACGGCTCATCGACGCTCTCGTCGGTGCGGACCTCCCGGGCGACCACGGACAGGGCGCGGCCCGGCGGGTAGAGGACCTCCCGCTCTTTGAGCCATACCGAGAACGGTGCGATCAGCGGGGCGCTCGACCGGGGCAGATGGCCCAGGACCGGGTGGCGGTCCGAAGCCCCGTCGGCGTCGTCGCGGACGAAGTCCTGGGCCAGCTCCCGGCATTCGGTGGCACTGCGGAAGCGGGTGACGAACAGCGTGCCGTCGTGCGTCAGCGGCGAGGGGTCCGGCGCATTGGCGGGACCGGGCAGCCAGCCGCCCCACCAGACCGGGGCAGCCACCGGTGGCAGTGTCTCCAACGCCTCGGTGGCCATATCGACATGCAGTGCCAACTCCTCGAAGATCCGGTCGGCGATCCGGTTCACCAGGCGCCGTACCTCGGCCAGGTCTGCCGGATCGGGGGTCTCCCCGAGGTCGAAGAGGTCAGCGATCGCGTCACCCAGCTCGTCGTCGTCAAGCAGCAGTTCGGGCAGGACGGAGTGGTCGTTGCGGACGTCGGCCAGCGCCAGGTTCCATATCTGGCGGCGGAACAGCCACCGGGCGCCCGCTCTGCCGAAGCGGCCGACGACGACGAGGGTCTTGAACAACGCGTGGTCGGAACTGGTGTAGTGGAACATCGCCGTCAGGTGGCCCGGCGCCAGCGCGGTGAGCGCACGGCGGCCCTCCTCCCCGAACCTGTCCAGCCACTGCCGGGCGATCTCGGCGCGTTGGGCCAGGTGCTCGGGGGCCTCGGTGCCGGACAGGGCCGCGGACAACGCGGTGCTGATGTCCGCGGGGACCTCGATCCCGTAGGAGGAGTTGAAGCGGGTGGTGGCGTCGTAGGCCGCGTGGTGCGGCAGGGACGTCGGCAGGTCGGGGGCGAGGGCGCGGCGGGCCCAGAGATGGAGCCGGGCGCCGTCGCGGGAGAGCACGACGCGCTCCTCGTCGGTGCCGACGCCGGCGAGGTGGGAGGCGCGCAGCACCTCGGCGAGGGACTGGCTGTCGGTGAGCACGGACCAGGCCACCACGGCCGAGCGGAACGCGAACATCCGGGCGGGATCCGCTCCGGTCAGCCGGTACGCCTGGAGCAGCCAGAGGGCGGGGCCCACGGTGCCCCCGACGTAGCGGAAGCCACGGTCGGTGTGGGCCATGGGGTAGGTGCCCTGCCGGTGGCCACGCGGGTGGGGCCGGTGCGGTGAGCCGATCCGGCCGGGTGCGGAGTTGCGCAGGCTGGTGGGCGCGGGGCCGTAGGCGGCCGTGGCGAAGGCCTGCATCAGACGGGTGAGGCCGGGACCGTGCTCCAGGAACCGCGTCAGGGCGTGGCCCGGACCGGGAGGCTGCGGGCCGTCCGGCCCCGCGGGGGTGGCGAGTCCGAAGGCCAGGTCGGCGCCGTGCGGGCCGTGCGTTGCGGCGAGGTGAGTGTGCAACCGGGTGACGGCATCGACGAGCACCGCACGGGTCTGCGGCCGGGCGGCGATGTGCCGGGCCAGGTCGACCTCGTACTGGTAGCTGTACTCGCGCCAGTCCCGCCGTGCGTACAACGGAGCGAAGCGGATGCCGTCGGGCTCACCGGGGATCCGCCAGCGGGGCACCGACCAGGGATTGCCGGGCAGCGTCGCCTGCCCGGTGGGGCCGACCGGGGCGACGACCTCGAAGGGGGGATCGGGCAACGCCGGCGCCGAGCGGTGCGCGGGTACGACGCGCAGCCAGTTCGCGGAGGTGCCGTCGGTGTTCTCCAGCAGGTGGACGGCGGCGGCCGGGGAGCCGTCCCAGCCGCGCGTCGGGACGACGGCGACCCGGCCAGTGGGGATATACACGTCCAGGCCAGTGGCGTCGGCGATCCCCTGGGCGCGGCCTGCGGTCTTCGCCGGGTCGCCGTCGCGGGTGGAATCGGGGTCACACGCCGTGGTGGTGACGCTGGTGAAGCCCGCCGCTCTCAGCCCGGGACCGAGGAGTCGGCCGACCGTCTCCCCCGTCGCGCCGGACGGCAGGCCGTCCGGCCCGGCCACGGTGAAGCCGCCCTCCCGGCCGTGCGAGGCCCAGAAGAACGTGCCACCGGGGCGGCCGGTGGCGGGCAGCGCACGGCGTCTGGCGGTCAGGATGCCGCCGGGACCCCTGCCCCACTCGGTGTAGTGCGTGGCGTTCCGCAGACCGGCGTAGAAGGGTGCGCGCAACGCCCAGTCGCCGGAGGTGAAGGAGGCGCGGCCGACGAGCCGTCCGCCGGAGTGGATCTCCTGGGTGATGATGTCGCCGGGAGACGTGACGGTGCGCCCGTCCGCCCACGGGTTGTTCCAGTAGTCGGGCTCGGGGTGGTGCGGGGCGGTGGTTCGTTTTGCCGGGGCCGCGGGCGTGGCCGACCGCTCGGCGAGGAGCGTCAGGGTGTAGCGCAGGCCGGTGTCGGGGTCGGTGTGAGGGGTGCGGGAGATGACGGTGAACTCGGTGGGGGCGGCGTGCACCGCGGTGCGCTCCGCGGGGTCGGCCGTGTAGGCGCTGATGTCGCGGGCGGAGGAGCGCTCCACCTCGTGGAGCACAGGGTGGTGTCCGGCGAGCCGGTCGCCGGCCGCCAGCTCCCGCAGGGCCGCGGCCTTGCTCAGCCGGACGGAGTGCAGCCGGGCCGCGGTGACCCCGCCGGGCAGAGCGCCGGTGGCCTGCTCGGAGCCGGGCGACTCACCGCGCACGACACCGACACCCTGCTCGGAACCGGGCGACTCACCGGGCGACTCACCGGGCGGAACGTCAGCGGCCCGCTCGGAGTCGGGCAGCTCGCCGGGTAGCCAGGCGCCCCACCATGCGCGGGTGTCCGCCGGCGGCAGCAGCGGCAGTGCCTCCAGCGCGACGGCGGTGTGCTGGTCGGCGCGGGCACGCAGGAGGTCGGCGGAGCGGGCCAGGGCGGACCGCAGCGCGGTCGAGCGGTCGGCGGGCGGAGGGGGGTCCTGGGCGAGGAGGGTGCCGAACCCGGGCAGTTGCCTCAGCAGGACGGGGACGTCGGTGCGGCCGTCCAGCGCGGCGGTCAGGGCGGCGGCGGCCGCCGGGAGCACCGGGCCGCCGCCGAGCAGTGCCGCGTCGGGACCGCCGAGCAGATACAGCGCGGTGAGGTGGGAGGCGTCCAGGCCGTCCAGGGCCGAGCCGCCGTGCCGCCGGGTGCGGTCCAGCAGCGCCTGTTCCCGGTCCGGCAGCCCCTCGGGGGCGTGGTCGGCGGCGAGGATCCGCTCGCCGCTCCGGATGGCGTCGGCGAGACCTCCGGGCAGCGCCCAGGTGCCGGTGGACTCCGCGTCGATCCGGCCCGCGCCTGTGGCGTACAGGGCGCGGTGCGGCGGGCGCAGCGCGGCGGAATCCGGGGCGCCGGGACGGTCGGTGGGACGCAGGGTGTGCTCCGCCCACATGTACAGGTGCACGGCGTCGCCGAGGACGGCGGCGCGCTCGGTGGTGTCGCCGAGGCCCACGGCGTGCGAGGCCCGCAGGATCTCGATGAGTGAGTGGCGACCGGTGGGCAGCAGCCAGCCGAGGAGCGCCTCGCGGAAGGCGATCGTGTCCGCCCGGCCTGTACCGGGCAGGTCGAGGTGCTGTGCCAGGGCCTTGCGAGCGGTGTGGGCGGGACCGTCGCCGAGCGGCAGGCCGCGGTCCCGGTGGTCACGGCGGTGGTTGCCGTCCTCGTCGGACGGCCGGGCTCGATGGAACCAGTCGGTCAGGCCGGCGCCATGGGCGTAGACGGTCATCACGTGCGACAGGGGCACATCGACGCCGGGGTCGAGAAGCCCGTTCAGGGCGGCGAGCGGATCGGACCCGGTCGCCCCGTCCGGGAACAGGACGGCCGCGGCACGGATCGGGTCGCCGGTCCGCCCGAGGTGGAAGCGGTGCAGCGCACGCACCGCGGCGCGTGCGCTGTCCAGGACCGCCGGGTCGGAGGCCAGCGTCAGGCCCAGGGTGCGCTCCCAGGCTCGGCTCGCCTCGGGCCAGCGGGGGTCGGCGTAGAGCGAGGCGAGCAGGTCGGCGGCGAACTCGCGGTCCTCCGACCGACCGGTGGTGGCGGCGGAGGGCACGACGGGCGGGCGGGGCCGCGACTGCCCGGGGCCAGGGACCGGCCGGCGTCCGTGGCGCACCTCTTCGTCGGGAGCGCGGTCGTGGCCGTCCCCGGTGACGGTGGCAGTGAGGACCGGGCGCTCGGAGGTGTCCGGGCGGGTACGGGCCGACGACCCGGCGACGCGAGGAGAGAAGACGACCCTGGTCTTCTCCCGGAGGCCGGCGAGCAGCCGCCGCAGATGCGCGCGCGCCCGCAGGCGGGTGCTCAGCCGGGAGCCGGCGTTCACCGCGTGACGGTCACCCGGGGAGGCGAAGAACACCGTGCCGTGGCCGGTGTGCAGGGTGGCGTGCTCCGCCTCCACTTCCTCGGTGGCGTCGTGGGACGTGAAGGGGGCGGAGCCCGGCGGACCGGCGAAGGCCCCGTGGCGCTCGGCCGACTCCTGGGCGCTGTAGGAGGTCAACCCGGTCCAGCTGCCGTCGGGGGCGACGACGGCGCGGGTGAGGGTCTCCCGGTCCCAGTCGGGGGCGGCGGGCCGGCCGTGGATCTCCTGGAGCAGGACGTGGGTGTGGACGCGGTTGAGCGCGGCGTCGTAGCGCGGTTCGCTGGCGATCTCCCGGAAGCGGGCCGGGTCCGGGTGGAGCGCCCTGCGCTGTCCGGGAACGCGGGCGAAGGGCGCGATGTCCCGCGCGGTGGAGCCCCGCACCTCGTAGAGCACCGGATGGCGCCCGGCCGGGGGCCGCACGGCCGCGAGCGGGGGCAGGGCGTGCTCCCGGGAGGTGTGGACGACGTGCCCGGCGGGCCGGGTGTGGACGGTGCCCGGCCGGGCGGTGGCGACGTCCTCGGCGGAACCGGTCTCCCAGGCGGACCAGTACGCGGTACCGCCCACCGGTGGCAGCGGTTCCAGCGCCTCCCGCGCCATGGCCCCGAGCAGGATCAGTTCGCTACGGGCGTCGCCCGCGAGTTCGGCGGCGCGGCTGCCCGCCTGTCGGGCCAGGGACCGGCGGGTCGCTTCCCCGTGGGGGCCGGGCATCGCGGCCGCCCGACGCGCCAGTGAGCGCAGCCGGGTGTCGCGCAGCAGCACCAGCGGGTACGCCATGTCGCTCGCGCCCCGGCCGACCAGCTCGGCGGCCCACGCGGCCAGGCCCCGGCGGAACCGCTCGCCCGCGTCCGGGGTGGTGCGCCCGGCGGCCTCGAGCAACGTCGCGTCGGGACCACTGACCAGGTAGAGCGCGGCCACGTGCGCGGCGGTCAGGTGGCGCGGCAGGCTCGGGCCCCCGTGCCGCAGCAGCCAGGCACGCAGCGCCGCACGCCGGCTGCGGGCGGCTGCTCCAGCGGGCCACGGCAGCATCTCCAGGTCGGCGGCGCTCCACGTACCGCCGTCCAGTCCGATGAGCGAGACGATCGCAGCCGGTTCGGCGGCACCGCCGGTGATCCAGGGGGTGAGCCAGGCGGTGTGCTGCTGGTAGAGCCGCTGGTGGGGCAGGATGAGCCGCTCGGACGGGCCGGGGTCGGGGCGAGGACCGGGACCAGGAGCCTGCCGCACTCCCGGATCCGCTGCGGGCAGGGCGCGGGGTGCGAACACGGCGTCGGCCCAGCGGTACAGCGCCGCCGCACCCACATCGGCGGGCCGCGGTTCGCCGGGGTCACGGACCCCTGCCGCCTGCGCGCTCTCCAGCAGCTCGGCCAGCGAATGACCGCCCCGGGCCAGCTGGTCGGCCAGGAACGCGGTGCGCAGCCCCAGGAGGCCGTCGGAGTCGGTCGCGGGCAGGGTGGCGTAGGCCCGCAGCATCCACTCGAGCCGGGTGGCGTGGCCCTCGTGCGCGAGGTGACCGAGCCGGTCGTGGCGGTCGCGGTACCAACTGCCCCCGGGCGAGTGCGGCTCGGGGTCGGCCACGGTGTGGGGCAGACCGCGTGGGTTGAGTCCGGGCCGCTCGCGCCACAGGTGACGCAGGGAGTGCCGTCCGGGACGCTCCAGTGGCCCGTAGGCGGCCTCGGTGAAGGCCTTGACGAGGGTGTGGAGGTCGCCGCGCCCCAGGAAGTCCTCCAGCCGTCCGCCGGGGCCGCCCGCCGGAGGGGGACCGGCGTCGAGGCCGGGGAACGCGGTGGCCACGGCGTCGGAGCCCAGATGACCGGAGAGATACGTGAAGAGGGCGCGCACGGCGTCCCGGACGGCTTCGACGACGGCGTCCTCCTGTGCCAGGAACCGGCCGAGTGCACGTTCGTACTCGGTGGCCAGCAGCCACCAGCGCGGGTCGGAGTAGAGCGCACCGAGCCCGTCGGGACCGGCGGGCGGCCGCGGAGAAGCCGTCGTCGCCCCGGAGACGACCGGAGCCTCCGTGACACGGACGTGGGCGTAGGGCCGGCTGCCGCTGCCGCTGCCGTGGACACGCACCGAGCGGTGTTCACGCCGGAAGGCCGCCCCGGGCGGGTAGAGGGCCTCCGATTCCGTGAAGTGCATGGAGAACATGGCGATCTCCCGCGCCTGGGAGCGGGCGACCTCGGTGAGCTGCGGGTGGTACCCGGGCGGTGTGGCGCGCAGATGCAGCGCGAATATGAGGGCCTGGTCGCGCTCCAGGGACGTACTGCGGAAGAACGGCATGGTCATCCCCCGCTCCCCGTGGACCGCGGAGTCACGGGACGGCCGGCGCAGGGAGCCCGGCACGGCCCGGTCGCCCCACCACACGGTGCCGTTGACCGGCGGCAGCAGTTCCAGGGCTTCGGCGGCCATGTCGATGTGCAGTGGCAACTGGGCGTGGACACCGTGGGCAACCGCGTCGAGTCGTCGCCGCGCCCGTGCCTGCTGGACCGGGCCGCCGCCCTCGAGCGCTCGCCGCACGTCCTGCAGGAGTCCCTCGAAACCCGGCTGGGTGAGTACGATCAGCGGCAGTAGATCGTAGTCGCCCCGTCTGACGAGATTCCAGACCATCCGGCGCACCAGCCAGCGGCTCATGCCCCGCCCCAGCCGCTCGCCCTTCAGGAACGCCTTGAACAACCGGTAGTCGGCGGCACTGTAGAGATACAGGGCCGTCACATGGCCGGGCTCCAGGCGCCTCAGTGCCTCGCGGCCCACGTCCCCGTGGTGCCGCAGCCATGCTTCGGCGGTCTGCCGGCGGTACCTGTCGAGATCGCCGTAGGTGCTGCCCGGCTCGATCAGCCCTCGCACCATGTTCATCAGGTCCGTTGGAACGTCGAGGTCCTCCGTCACCGCCGACGGGATGCTGACGATGTCGCCGTAGATCCTGGCATGCGGGGCCCTCAGGTGATGTCGCAGGGAATCACCCGCCCCACCGGGCGGGATCAGATGCCAGGGGGCCAGGTGCTCGCGTGCCCAGTTGTGCATCCGGGAGGCGTCCGGAGCGATCGCCCGGTGCTCCTCGGGGCCGCCGATGCCGAGTTGGTGCGAGGCCCGCAGCACCTCGTGCAGGGAGTGGACCCCCGCGGGCACCGCCCAGGCAATCAGAGCGGTGCGCAGCAGCGCCATCTCCCCGGCGGTCGCACCCGTCTCGCGCGCCGCCTGGAGCAGCCACAACGCCGGGCCGTCCACGCCGTTGACCTCGCGGAAACCGTGTGTGTCGTACCGGCCCGTGCCCGGGCGGAAGGCCCGCAGGGGCTGTCCGGCCCCGCCGACGCGGTCGGGCAGGGTCCCGGCGACGGTGAAGGGTGTGTCCGGCCCGGCGAAGGCCCCGTTGGCCAGGGCCAGGAACAGCTCGTGCAGGCTCGGGCGGGCGTCGGGGCCGAGCAGGTGGGCGAGCCGGTCGTCCGGCTGCCGGACGGGGGCGCCGGGAACCGGGGTGTCCGGCAGCGGGGACAGGACCCGGGTGGCCGCTTCCTCGCCGTGGTGCGCGGCGAGGAAGCGGTGTGTACGGCCCAGGTTCTCCCGTACCGCCTGGTGGACCTCGGGACGCGTCCCGAGAAGCTGGGCGAGACCCAACTCGAAGTTCTCGGCGGCCCGCTGCCAGTAGGGATTCGTGTACAAGGCGGTGAAGCGGGGGGTGCCCGGCGCCCCGGTGATCCGCCAGGACGCGAGGTTCGGCGGGCGGTGGTCCCGTTCCTCGGTGCCGTTCTCCGAGCCGTTCTCCGAGTCGTTCTCCGAGTCGTTCTCCGAGTCGTTCTCCGAGTCGTTCTCCGAGTCGGACCCGTCGGCCTCCGCATCGGGGTCCGTGATGTCGGTGTTCACCTGCCCGGTGTCCGGGTAGCGCGTCGCGGAAGCGGCTGGGGCGGCGACCCGCGGGACCGTGGCCGTGGGCGGTGTCCGGCCGCCGGGATACTCGGTCACCCATGCGGTGGGCCGGCCCTCGGCGTCCTCCAGCAGGTGCGGCACGCCGTCGGTGAAGGCGTTCCGGCCCACGGGCAGGTGCACCGGCAGTCCGGTGGCGTCGGCGAGCCGCCGGGCCAGCACCCGTGCGGCGGCCGGGTCGGCGACGGCACCGCCCGGGCCGCAGGCCAGCACCGTCACGCTGCGGAAGCGCCGGCCCAGCAGCGGACGCAGCGACAGGCCGGCGTAGGTGCCGTCGCTGTGCCGGACTCCGCCGTCCTCGGTGCGCAGGGCCAGTCCGGCCGCTCCGCCGTGTGCGGCGAAGTAGAAGGTGCCCTCGCCCCCGGGCAGTGTGCGGTGGGTCGCCACCGGGTGCCCGTCGGCATCCCGCTGCCAGGCGACGAAGTCGGTGCGTTCGCCGATCCGCCGGTAATCCCGTTCGCGCACCGCCCAGTCGGCGTCGTCGAAGGACGCCACCCCGGTCAGCCGGTCCTCCCTGTTCCGGACCTCCCTCAGCACCGGCGGCGACGGCCAGGGGACGGCGGGATGTGGGGCGATCCGCAGCAGGTCGTCCGGGGCGCCCAGCAGCCGCAGCGGCGGCGGCCCGGCGTGCGACGGCGGAGCCTCGTCCACAGTGAGGTACTCGTAATCCACCGGCGGGATACTCGTGTCGAGCACGTCCCTGTAGCGATCACGGTGGGCCACCGCGAAACGCTGCCCCGGCGGATACGTCGCCTCTCCCTCGTACAGGAAAGCCACGAACGGGGTGACCTCACGGGCCGTGGACCGGCGGACGTACACCAGGCCGCGGTGCGCGTCCGCCGGCCCGGGAAGGATGCGGCTCATGAATCCGAACGCCATGTTGGGGTCGAGTGAGGTGCTGCGCAGGAACGGCACGTCGATGAGGTCCCTGCCGTAGACCGGTCCGTGCTCCGGGTCGTCCAGCGGTCCGGGCATGCCCCGGTCGCCCCACCAGACCTCCCGCTCGACCGGTGGCAGCAACTCCAGCGCCTCGACCGCCATGTCGACGTGCAGCGGCAGCTCGTCGTGGACCCGGTCGGCGAACACGTCCGACCAGCGGCGCAGCTCCGCCGCCCGGTCGTCCGGAACGAGGTGTTGGGCGAAGGCGTCCCGCCTGACATCGAAGCGGGCGTCCGCCCTGGCCGCGAAGTGGGCAGCCGACATGGCCTCGAAGAGTTCGTCGATCCCCGCCAGACCGCGCAGTGTGACGGGAATCACCGTTCTCTTACCGACCAGGGTGGCCCGGCGCATCATCGCCCAGGTAGCGGTCCGCACCAGGCGGCGGGCCAGGCCCGCACCCAGGCGCTGCCCGTTGAGATGGGCCTTCATCAGACGGTAGTCGTTGCAGCTGTAGAGGTAGAGGGCCGTCAAGTGTGCCGGAGTCAGCTCCTCCAGGGCTCGCCGGCCGGACGGTCCGGTGCGCGCGAGCCAGGCGCGCAGCACCTCACCGCGCTCCCCCCGGAGGGCGTCGGGGTCGCGCAGCGCCACGTTCACCAGGTCCGTCAGGTCGCCGGGGACGGACGGCTTGCGCCCAGGGGTGATCTGCGAGGAGTACGTCATCCGGGCGCCGTAGATCACCTGGTGCGGCGGGACCACCTGTCCGACGCGCGCGTCGTCGGACGTTGCGCCGGACATGCGCAGCGACCGCGCCGCCCACAAGTGCAGGCCCGCACCGTCGCGCAGCGCGGTGGCCCGCTCCCCGGCCGGGGCAACCCCGGCGAGCTGGGAGGCGTGCAGGATCTCGTACAGCGATGCCAGGTCGGCCGGGATCAGCCAGGCGGTCAAGGCTGCGCGGAAGGCCGCCAGTTCGTCGGGGGACGCGGCCAGTGCCGCATGGGTCTGGATCAGCCGCAGCGCCGCACCGCGCTCGCCGCCGACCCGCCTCATGCCCCGGCTGTCATGGACCTCTCGGTAGGCGCTGCCCGGGGCGTACCGTCCGCGGTCGCCGGCGGGGCGTGCCAGCGCCGCGGCGAGATCGGCGGGCAGCGTGCGGCCCGCGTGGGCGGCACGGGCGAATCGGGCCATCAGCTCGTCGAGGGTCCGGACACCGGGGGGCAGGGTGAGCAGCCGGTCCAGCGCCGCTCCGGGGTCTCCGGGCAGGTCGTCCGGCTCGAAGAAGGCGCGGTCCGCCCGCTCCTGGCCATAGCGCGTCACCAGTTCGGAGCGCAGGCGGGAGACCGCCGTCCGGGCGGTCTCGGTGGTCCGGACGTCCGAGCTCAGCAGTCCGGCGAGGGCGAACTCCAGCCGAACACTGAGCCGCCGCCATGCGCGGTCCTGGTAGGAGGCGGCGAAGCGGACCGTGCCAGGGGACCCGGCGGGCCGCCAGGACGACACGGACCAGGGGGCCTCGTCCGTCGCGGGCCTGGAATCCAGGCCGGCGGTCTCCGGTGAGGCGTTGATCTTCTCGGGCGCGGGGTAGCGAGGAGTGCCCGGTCCGGGCGGAGCGGGGGTGGGGACGGGGGCGTCGAAGGGGCGCACGGTACGGGTGGCCGTGGCGCGGCGCGCGGGTGCGGTGGGCCCGAGGTGGAAGGTGCCGACGGCATCCGCATGGGCCGACGGCTCGGAGGTGCCCGTCAGGACGGCCGCGCCGGCCGGGATCAACGGCGGGGCAGGGGCGCCGGTGGGCACTGGCGGCGCGCCAGAGGCGCCCGCGGAAGCCGACGGCGTGGCGAGAGCGGCGACGGGTACCGGCAGTACGCCGGAGGAGGCAGCGGAGACCGGCGGCGCGGCGGAAGCGGCGGAGGGCACTGGCGGCCCGCCGGGAGCGGCAGCCGAGGCCCGCGGCGCGGCGGCGGACCGCACCGACGGAGCCGGGAACGGCCGCGGCGCGGGAGTGTGCGGCTGCGGCGTGTGCGCGCCGGTGGTGCCGTCCCACAGCGCACGTACGGCCACTTGGGCGTCACCGCCGTCAGCAGGGGCAGCCTCTGCGACATCCCACAGCGCGCGGGCGCGGGCCAGCGCCTCGTTCTCGATGTCGGTGGCCTCGACGGGGTTGACCGCCGCGGGGCGCACACCACGCGGACGGGCGGGTTCGACGCTGCGCGGATGACGAGTCCGGGGCCGGGGGCCTTCGCCGTACAGCCGGCGCAGCAAGGGATACAGGCCGGGCTGGTGCACACGCACCCAGTCCGGGCCGCCGTTGTTGCGCGGTAGCCCGGTGTACGGGTCGTTCCCGCCGTTGGCCATGAGATAGACATTGGTGAGTTGGGCGAAGAACTCGTACTCGTCGCGACTGCTGTAGTTGGGAGTGGTTCGGTGGCCTTCGGCATCGTGACCGTAGAGGGCGCCGTCGGGCCAGGAGCCGGCCTCGCCGGCCCGCTGGGTGGCGTGGTAGGCGCCGGTGACGCGCCGCTTGTCGGAGGCGTCCAGGCCGTATTGGTGCACGGTGTGGGCGACCTCGTGGACGGTGGTCGAGTAGCCGTCGGAGTAGGCGGACCTGTCGGTGGGGACCGTGGTGCGCTCACCCAGGAGGTTCTCCTCGGTGACGGCCGCGGTGCGCGTGCCCGCACCGCGTACTTCGTCCCAGGAACGGCCGTCACCGGTGCGACCGCCCCTCAGGTGGCGGAAGGCGTCCAGAGAGGTGATGGCCTCCGTCCTGGGCACCACCACGACCCGCCCACCGTCCTTGAGCAACCGCGCCGTGACCTGGGGATCCCGCAGCAGCCGGGCAACCTGGGTACGGGCCCGGTCACCGGCGGAGACAGGCTGCTCGACCCCGGCGGACACCTGCGTCATGAGGTGCGCCGCGACCGCGGCGAACTCGGCCGGGGCGAGCCGGTCGCGCAAGGCGTCCACCAGCGCGGGATCACTGGCCAGCCGCTCACGGTCCGCCGGCGGCAGCAACGCCAGGGCCGCGTCGCGGCCGGCCTTGGACAGCTCGGGCAACCGCGAGGCGAGCGCGCGAACCGGGTCCGCGTGGACCTCCGGACGGACCCGCAGCCCGTCGGCGAGCGAGGTCAGCTCGGCGCGCAGCGCGGGCAGGTCACCGTCGGTGACACCGAGTCGGCGCCAGGCAGCCTCGTGGCGGGCGAGCGCGTCGGGGTCCAGGGCGACGGAGTCGACCAGTTCGCTCAGTCGTACAGCTAGGGAGGGGGCGGCGCCGGCGGGTGGCGTGGCACGGTAGACGTCCTCACGCGCGAGGGTCGGCGCGACCGTGCGCGGACCGTCGGCGGGGGCACGGTGAAGCGCCCACAGCAGGTCGAGGAGGTCGCGTCGGCGCAGCTTCGGGTCGGTTCCGGTGGCGAGGGCGAGGGCGGCGTCCGCCAGCGATTCCGCGGGCGCCGGCACGGTGAAACCGTCGACGGTGACCGCGCCGGGGAACGGCCGGTTCACCGCCGTGATCCTGAGCGCGACGCCGTTCACCGACAGGTTCAGCACCCGGCCGGCGCCCGTGACACCCCGAACCCGCACCACCGCTCCGGGGATCTCCCGCACCAGCGCCCGGCGTATCCCGGTGAGGGCCGGCAGGGTGTCGGCGGGAAGCTGGAACTCCACGGTGCCCAGCGGCCGGGACTGACCGAACTGCACTCGGCCGCGGGCGGCTCCGGCCAGCACCACCGGGTGGCCGAGGCCGTGCAGCGCGGCGCCGGCCCGGCGCCCGATGTCCAGCTTGCCGGTGTCGTCATGGGCCGGCGTGCCCGGAGGCGAGGGCGGCGTGGGAGTCCTCCCGACGGGCTCCCCCTCCGGTGCGGGACCCCCGATGAGCTCCGCCTCGGCCGCGGGCCCTCCGGCCGCCGTCTGCGGGGCCGAGACCCCAGCGGCTTCCGCCGGCCCTGGCACAGGTGGGTCGGCCGGTGTGCGCTCCGGGGGTGTTTCCCCGTGGGAAGCACTCTGCGGCCCGGTGGTGCGGGGGCGCAGGAGGGGACCCAGTACGGGGTCGTCCTCCAGGCCGTCCGCCAGCCGGCCCGTCGCCGTGTTCACCGGCAGCATGCCGTAAAGGCCCCCCGGCACCTTGATCCGCACCGTGCCGAACGGTCCGCGGACGGTGGTGGTGACCCCGAAGCGGTAGATCCGGTAGGGCCGTTTGCCCTCCTTGTTGCGTTCGTCGGTGGCGCCCAACGCGACGCTGCGGCTCTCGCTGTCCATCCACGCCTTGACTTCGAACGGCATGCGCTCGAACATCCTGTCGTCCGCCGCATGGCCGCCGCTTTCGGGACCGAACGAGAAGCTCAGGCCCTTGCCCTTTTGCCTCTCGTGCTCGGGCTCTCCGTCGGACTGCCTGTACCCGCGTTGTTTGACCAGGGTGCCTTCCACGGGTCCGAGGATGTCGGCGCCGTCCAGCTCCAGGCCGACCAGGGCTTCGCGGTCTCCCATGGGCAGTTTGTACGTGTGCCGCAGCAGCTCCTTGATACGCGGTCGCATCATGGTGCTGCCGGCGTAGTGGGTGTAGCGCACACCGGCGACGCCGGTGACCGGGTCCAGGCCGTCGACGTCCGGCGGGCTGCCCACCTCGGTGCCGGGAGTCGTCCGCTGCCGTACGGCGGTCAGCTTGCCCCAGCGTTCGATGGGCCGGGCCGCGGGCACGGTCCAGGGGTGGAGAGCCTCCACGAACGTGTCCCACGCCGGCGCCGACGTCGCCGACGGCCGGGCAGGCTCGGGGGCCGCCGGGTCCTTCGGGGCCGCCGGGTCCTTCTGGGCCGCCGATTCCGCGGTGGCGTTCGGCTGCTCCCAGACGACCTCGGTCTCGCGCGGTGCGGTGAGATCCAGGGGCCATGGGGGCGGCTGAGCGGTCTCGTGGGTGAGGTGACGCGGTACGACCAACCGCACGGACCCGCTGACCAGTTGCCCCGGCTCGTCCCCTGGATCGCGCCAGACGAAGCAGCGCCTGCCGCGTGCCGGGTCCGCGCCGCCGGAGAAGGCACGCTCGATCCTGTTCACCGTGCGGGAACGCATGGTGAACAGGGCCGGGAGTTCCGTGGCCATACCCATCTCCACGCGGAACGTGACGTCGTGCTCGAACTCCTCGGAGGAGTCCTGCGTGGTGACGCGGTAGATGTCGACCGTCTTTTCGGTGTCCTTGTCCACCGCCTTGGTTACGTAGTTGTAGTCGACCCCGCCCTCGATTCCGCCGTGCCCCGTCTCGTTTCCGGCACGGGCACGTGCATCGGCACCGCCGGTGAACGACCAGCCGGTGTGCCTTTCGCTCTCCTCGGCCGTCACCGCTTCACCGCGCAGGGTGAGTTTCAACCCGTCCCGGGGCTGCTGCCCCCTGGGCCGGTCGAGGCGCGTCGCGGTGACGTTCACCCACAGGTAGCGCGTGGTGCCCCACGGGCCGGGCACCGGGAACCAGCGGAAGACACCGTGGTCGGTGAGGGCGAGCCACTCGGTCTGCAGGGCGTCCGAGGAGTACGACGCCTTCAGGGACCGCTGGAGAAGACTGGGGCGCGGGGCTGTGCCCGGGACCTCGGTGGGGACGATGCCCTTGGCGCGCAGACGGTCGTTGATGGTGTCCAGGACGTGGTCGGCTCTCATGATCTCCGGATGCGCCACACCGGCCATCAGACCGGTGTCGAGATAAGTCCGGGTCATCACCGGTGGTTCGGTCTCCGGCGCCGGTGCCGTCTCCGGTCCCGGTACCGGTGCCCTGTCCCCTGCCGGTGCCGTCTCCCCTGCCGGTACCGATTCCTTCCGCGGGCTCTCCGTCGCGACCGTGCCGTCGGCCGGCGGGACGAGGTCGGCCATACGGCGCTCGGGGACGAGAAGGTCGAGGGCCTCCTGGGCACGCAGGTACCGGGTCTCCTCCGTGAGCTTGTCGTTGCGCCAGCGTACGTAGGTCAGTTCGAAGACCGGGGTGGTACGCACCGTGTGCACGGGACCGCCGTAGGTGGCCCGGGTGATGTCGATCCGCCCGTGGGTGTCACCGCTTCCGCTGCCCCGCTCCCTGATGAGGGACGCGTGGCCGACCAGGTTGAGCCGGCCGCCGGGGCCGGTGGGATGCTCCTCCTTACCGGCGTCGGAACCGAATCTCAGCTGAGGGCCGATGGAACCGGTCACCCCCAGTCCCGTCCCGGCGTCCTGTTCGCCCGCGTGTTCCTGGTTGGCCTTCGCGTACTGCTCGACCTCCACGTCCGAACTGGCCCCGAGGTCCTCCGCGTCGTACGCGTGGATCCTGAGCCGCAGCGCCTGCGTGACGTTCCCGTCCTTCGGCAGCTCCGTCTCGTAGCCGCCCTTGCGTGCCGCCTCGCCGAAATGGGAGGCGAGGACCGTGGGATGGGCCAGATCGCGGATCTCCTGCGGCCAGCCGGAAGGGTCGTCGAGCCAGGCCGCTCGCCGGGCCGCGTTCTTCGCCCCCGGGAACATCCGCCCGGCGTACATCGTGGCGCCGAGCCGGGCCAGTTCCGGCATGAGGTGGAAGGCCGGGTAGATCCCCTGGGCGCCCCCGGAGAAGTCCAGCCCGGAGGGCTTTCCGTCCGGGAGAGCGGCCGGTTCACCGACGCCCGTCGCCCGCAGCTGTTGCGCCTTCTCCAGGGTGACGGGCTGTTTCGGGGTGTGCTCGTCCGGGACGACGACGCGTGCCACGAAGGGGACCCGTCCGCCGAGGAACCGGCGCTGCCTCGCCGGCCTCACCGTCCACTCCATGGCCATCAGATAGCGGTGCTCGTCGACCCGCGAGGAGGTCTCCGTCCGGCGGTAGCTTCCGGCGGCACCGGTCAGCTTGTCGCCCTTCCCCTTGCCCTTGCGCCAGACCCCCCGGATCGCACCGAACTGGAAGCGTACGGGAGGCGTGGTGAAGCGCAGCCCGCCGATCGAGATGTCGAGTTCCGGGATGGCCAGCCGGGCACCGCCACCGCCCGCGACACCGAACCTCCAGCCCGTGCTGCGGCCGGCCGAGGTCTTCGCCCCGGCCACGGCCCGGGTGTTGACCTTCATGGGGAAGTTCTCGACGGCTGCCCCGGGATCGCCCTCGCCCGCCGGGTCGGCCGTCGGGCCGGGCCCGTCGACACGGCTCCCCCACACCGCCTTGGCCGCCACCTCGTACGTGCGTCCGCCGACCTTGACGGGGCGGTAGATGCCCAGCAGTGCCTGGGACAGGTCCGCCTCGATCGCGGGACGGCCGTAGAAGGCCGCGAGGTCCCGGTCGGCGGTGGCCCAGTCGCTCTTCTGTGCCCTGGCCTCACCGGTCTCCAGGGTGTGCAACTGCTCGATGGCGTCCCGCAGGTCCTGCTGCAGGGTCTCGACGCCGGGCAGCCCGATCGGTACGGCGAACCCGAGGCCCTTGCGGGACGCCAGTGCCAGGGGCTCCCGCGGGTGGGGCGTCATCAGGCGTTTCAGCCCGGTGACCGCCATGCGGAACCGGAACGCCGGCCGTGTGGTGGGCAGCGCCTGGATCCTGCGCGGCTTCGGCAGCGCGGGGACCCGGTGGCGCGGTGCGTTCTCCCCTCCGGCGACCGGGCGCAGGTCGGAGGTCCAGCCGTTGCCGACGGTCCGCCTCACGAAGCGGGCCGCCTCCCGCCGGGCGACACTGACCTCGCCCACGGTCGTCTCCCGCACCGGAGCGATTCTGTGCGTGCTGGACTCCAGGCTCAGGTCGATGCGCAGCCCGGCCCGGTAACGGGACTGCCCCGAGAAGTCGTTGAGCACCGTGTGGCTGAGGCGGGACGTGTCCAGGGAGTGGCCCGCGCTCCGGTTCAGATCCAGGTTCACGCCGAACGCGGGTACCAGGCCCGTCAGTTCCGCGCCCTGGTGGTCACCGTCCGTATGACCCGCGAAGGCCCGGTCACCACCGGCACCGGCGTCACCGCCGCCCACGCCGGCACTGTTGTAACCGGCGCCCAGGCCTCCGTCCGTGCCTCCCGTGGTGTCACCGGTGCGGCTGTCACCCGCGCCGATGTCGTCGCGGGTGCCGATCTCGCTGTCACCGAGATACTGGAGACTGTCGATCTCCCTGCGGATCCTCAGATGTCCGCGGAACTTCTTCCCCAGCGGCCCGGTGACCTCGATGGTGTTGGACGAGTCCCCGCCGCCCCACCAGGCGTACCGGCTCCGGGCGGTCGGCTCGGTCAGGAAGCCCTGGGCACGGTCCATTCCGGCCCGCATCAGGATCGATCGTGCCACGGCAGCGGGCAGCCCGGCAGCGAGCATGTTGCGGTGCAGGGCGGCGATGGCGGGGGTGAGGTCGACCGCCTGGAGCAGTTCGCGGGCCTCGTTCGGCCGTGCCCGGCGGCCCGCGGACGGCCGCTCCGCCTCGGGTGCCCCCTCGTCGGGGCGGTGCCCGTCCGTCCCGGTGTAGGCGGTCGGTACGTCGACGTGGAGCCGGTCGGGCACGGTGACCCGGTGGTGCGGGGTGGGCGTGGCGTCCTCGCCGTTGACGTACACCTGCATCCTCAGACCTGCGCCGAAGCGGCTCAGGTCGTTGATGAAGGGCTTCCGGCCGGTCAGGACCGTACGCAGCCAGCCGCGCGACCTGCTCCGGGAGGAACCCGCCTTGATCTGCGGGGCCACCAGCGCGGCCGCCGACGCCAGGACACTCGTCCCCACGTTGAAGAGGGTGAACAGTACGGAGTCGACGCCCAGGCTCGTCTCGTGGTCGCTCTCTCCTCCCGTCGCGGTGGAGCCGAAGCCGACGGGGTATTCGGAGACGTCCCCCCGGGGCATCGGGATGCCGGTCAGACCGTTCAGCACGGGACGCAGCCACACCAGGCGTCCGTCGACGACCAGGGTGCGGCCGGCCGCCAGGATGTCGTCCCACTTCCTGGGGTCGGTCGTCAGCAGCAGGTCACGGACCGCGGTCCTGATTCCCGCGCGCAGTGCCGTGTGCGGGCCGGGACCGCGCAGGTCCAGGTGCGCGCTGATCCGCTCCGCCCAGAAGTCGGCCCTCTCTTCCGGGAAGTCCACGTCGGCCGTCGACTTCGAGACGACGGTCTGGCCCATCGCGCCGTGCGCGAAGTACCAGGGTGAGGGGTCCGGACCTTCGAGGGGCACGGCCGGGGACGTGCCGTCCGTGCTGCCGCCGGGCTCCGGGTCCCCGTCCCCGCCGGGCTCCGGGTCCCCGTCCCCGCCGAGTTCCACGTTCTCGCCCTCGGCGGTTGTCAGCACGACCTGCGGGACCGAGGGCTGTTCCTGCTCCGTCGAAGCGGCATCCAGCCCGGCCAACAGGCCGTTCAGGCTCTCCAGGGGGGCATTCCCGTCCTGGAACGAGGTCGGATCGAACAGGCCGGTGTGCAAGCCTGCCGGCGGTGGGAGGCTGCCGGCTACGCCCCGGCTCCTCTCCTCGGGTTCCACCGCACCCTCGTCCGCCGATGTGGCGGACGAATGCGCAAAGGGCGCACCGATACCGGGAACCGGGCCACCCATCCGGTTCTCGGCCTCCCACAGCTCGTCCTCGAACGCCTTTGCCGCCGTTTCGAGGTCGGCTATCGCGGTGAGTACATCAGCGTTGAGCGCATCACCGGGCTCCGGCCACGCGCTCATCATCATCCGGAGCGCCTCCGACGTGCCGCGCAGAGCGTCCTGGACGGTCGGCAGATGAACGGGACCGCCTCTCGCGAGGAACTGCTCGACACCCGACCGGGATTCGTGAAGGGAGCGCGGGATCAGTTTCCTGGTCACAGGGGTGGGGTACAGGGCAACCTTGCGGGTGGCGTCCGTCACTCTCATGAGCTCCCCCAGCAGCTCTTCGAGCCTCGCGACTTCCGCGACGCCCTCCTGCCACGGTTCGGCAGCGGCGGGGTCCCGCGTCAAGGCCGGGTTGTAGCGCATCGCCCTCACGAACTCCCCGGCCAGTACGTGGACCATGGCACCGTTCATGGGAACCCGGACGCGGTCGGGCGCGGCCCGCACTTCGAAGATGACGTGCTGTCCTGTCGTGTCGACGCCCATGGCGCCCATGCCGAAGCTCTTGTCCTGGTCTCCGCTGTGCAGGTTCTTGCCCGGCGGCGGTGAAAGGAGGTCCTTCTTGTACTCGCCCTCGCCCCTGCCGTACACGATCGAGTGCAGCCAGTCGGCCCTGGTGGGGCCGGCGTTCAGGACGTTGTCCTCGTCTTCGTAAGGCCCCCAGAACACCCGCTCCGACGGGTCGTATCCCAGTACTCGTAGGAGGTCCGGACCCTGCTGACCCGTTCGGCCGAGCAGAAGCAGGTCGGCGTCCTTCCGTTCCTCCGCAGTGAGGAGCCGGTCGTGCACGGAGCAGAAGTCGCTGCGGGCCATCAGCCGGAAGGCAACCGCCACATGCCGCCGTATGGCCTTCTCCCTCACCTTTCCCGGCTTCTCTCCCGCTCGCTCCAGATAGAGGGTGATCAGCCGCATGAACTCGCGAGCGCGGAGGGGCAGGGGCCGGTTGTACTTCTCGGCGAAGAACGAGTCGACCAGGGCCACTTTCTCCCGCAACGCCTCCGTCTGCTGGGGGGAGTACAGATCAGCGACAGCCGTGTCGAGAACCGGCAGTCCGACGCCGCACGTGATCTGCAGTGTGCCTATGAACCTGAGATCCCCTGCTGTGACGGTTGCGTCCCGCTCCAATGTGACGCCGTGCATGTCCGGGGCTCCGTCGAGCAGGTCGGACAACGGGAACCGGTGCTCCGGCTCGGCCGTGGCCAGGGTCCGCATCCGCGCTACGGCAGCGATCATCTGGCGGAGAACACGTTCAACCTGCGCCAGGTCCGACAGAGGCTCTGACACGAATTCCAGGTTGGAGCGCTCGTACGGCGGGTTGTCGGGTGTGTCGGTCTCCAGTCTCCACCCGCTGCCACGGAGCAGCACCGCACCCCGGGCGTAGAAGGGGACCGTGAGAGAGCCGAATTCCACCTCGAAGCCGAACGTGGCGAGGGAAGGCGGAGACAGTGGCGCACTGAGCCCCTGCGTCGTGTTTCCGCCCGGACCGTCGGACTGCTGCGGCCCGTCGGCAGGGCCCGACCCGCCGGCGAACGGGACGCTCACCTCCCGGGCCACAGCCCTGGCCACGGCCGCGTTGACCGCGACGGAGGTGGCGTCCGGGTCGGCCGACAGCTCGGCGTGGTCCGCCAGCAGGCGGAAGTGCTCGAGCGGCCCGAGGTCGAGGTCACCGGCGCTCAGCCGTCCTCCGCGCAGGAGCGCCTCCGTGTGCTGGGCCGGCGTCAGCCGAATACCTGCCGCGGTCAGTGTCCCGAGTTCGATGTCGTGGGTGCCGTCCACTCGCGGCGGTGCGGAGTCCGTCAGGTCGGCTTCGGTCACGCGTGCGACGGCCCAGGCGCGCAGGTCACTCGCGGCCACCGGTGAATTCGCGCCGGCCCTCTCCAAGGCGTGGGCCAGTGCCTCGCCGAAGGCGTCATCGGCCCCCACAACGGGGCGCAGCGACAGGGCCGTGCCGTGCAGCTTTGCGGTGACCGGACCGGTGCGCCGGTAGCGCACGGCGGAGAGGGGCGCCGTCTCGGGGCCGGTGGCCGGTGTGGTGCGCGCGGGGGGAGCCGCGGGAGGGGCCGCGGGAGGGGCCGCGGGAGGGGCCGCGGGAACCGAGGGCTTGGGCGCTGCGTCCGCCGGTAGACCGTGCGCGGGGTCGGGCGCAGGGTCCGGCTCGGGTCCGGGCTCAGGTCCGGGCTCGGTCGTGGGGGCCGGTACGGACACGGTCGCGGGACCGGGCTCGGTCGCGAGGGCCGGTACGGACTCGGGCTCGGTGGGGCGGGGGCGGAGGAGGGGGCCGAGGGTGGGGTGGTCCTCCAGGCCGGCTTCCAGTTGGCCGGTCGACGTGTCGACCGGCAGCAGTCCGTAGAGGCCCTTGGGCACCTTGATACGCACCGTGCCGAACGGCCCGTGGACGACCGCGGTGACCCCGAAGCGGTAGAGCCGGTAGGTTCGTGCCCTCCCCTCCTCACGCATCTCGGCGTTGTTGTTACCGCCGCTGCGGAGCTGGGTGTCCGTCCCGTCCTTGAGGGTGACCCGCGCTCGCCCGAGCACGCGTACGTCGTCGTGGACCGGGCCGCCGCCGAAGGGACCGATCGCCATACGCCACCCCCTGCCCAGCTCCTCCTCGTGCTCGGGGGTGTAGTCGTACTGCGTGTAGTCGTTCTCCTTGACCGCGTCACCGGCCTCCGAGGCCACGATGTCCGCGCTGTCCAGCTCCAGGCCCACCAGGCCCTCCCAGCCGCCCATCGGCAGCCGGTACCGGTGCTGCAGCAACTCCTTGATGCGGGGCCGCATCATGACGGTGTCGGCGTAGTGGGTGTACGCCACACCCGCGTCGCTGATCACCGGATCCAGTCCCCTGACCGCCGGAGGCCGGCCCACCTCAGGGCTGAACCCGGTCCGATGCCGTACGGCGGTCGTCTTCGCCCAACGGTTGACGGCAGCGGCGGCGGGCAGGGTCCAGGCGTCGAGCCGGTCCAGGAACGCGTCGGGCAGCTCCGGAGCCGCCGACGCGGTCACCGGGCCGGGCCGCTTCGGGTTCCCGAGGGGCCGGGGCTGCCAGCTGACCCCTGTCTCGAGCGGGCCGGTGAGGTCCAGGGGCCACTGCTGCGGCTGGTCGGTCAGACGCGTGAGATGCCGCGGCACGACCAACCGCACCTGCCCTTCCACTTCGTCCCCCGGCCGGTCTCCGGGCTCGTACCAGAGAAGGGCGCTCCGTTCACGGTCCAGGTCCGTGCCTCCCGACGTCACCCGCTCGATCCTGTCCCTGGTACGTGCGGGCATGGTGAGCAGCGCCGGGCGTTCCCTCGCCATGCCCATCTCGACGCGGAACACGACGTCGTGCTCGAAATCCTCGGAGGTGTCATCGGGGTTGTAGATGGTGTGCTGGGCCGCCTTCGCGGTGACCGCGTCCGTCTTCTTCGACGACTCGGAGTACTCGGCCACTGCCTCGGCTCCGCCTTGCGCCGTCTCGTTCCCGGCCCGGATACGGGCATCGACGCCGCCGGTGAATTCCGAAGCGCGGTGCGACTTGCGCTTCTCGCCGTCCGGCGCCTCGCTTCTGAAGGAGAGTTTCAGCTCGTCACGGGTCTGCTGCCGCTGGGGAGCACCGATGCGCGCCGCGGTGACCCTCACCCACAGGTAGCGCGTGTTGCCCCACGAGTCCTTCACCGGGATCCAGCGCCGGACACCCTGGGTGGTGAGGGCCTGCCACTCGGTCTGCAACGCGTCCGACGAGAACGACGCCTTCAGGGACCGCTGGAGAAGGTTGGGACGGGGTGCGGTGGCGGGGTCCTTCTCCGTGGGAACGACCCCTCGGGCACGCAGCCGGCTGTTGATCGTGTCCAGCACGGCGTCGGCCGTCATGACCTCGGGGCGCGCCCCCCTGGAGATCAGACCGGTGTCGACATAGGTGCGGACGGTCTCCGGTCGGGTCTCGTGCGCCGCTTCCGGGGCCGCCGCCGACTCCTCCACCGGGTTCGTCGTCGCTGCCTGCTCCTCCACCCGGGCCGGACCGGCGGCCGTGGTCGTGTCGTCCGCCGGTGGGAGGAGATCGGCGTAACGGCGTTCGGTGACGAGCATCTCGAGCGCCTTCTCGGCCGTCAGGTACCGGGTGGTCTCGGTGAGCTCGTCGTTGCGCCAGCGTACGAGGGTCAGTTCGAAGACCGGGTCGGTGCGGACCGTGCGCACGCGGCTGCCGTAAATGGTCCTGACGATGTCGGCCCGTCCGCCGATGCGGCCGCCTCCCCTCCCCCGCTTCCAGAGGGCCGAGGCGTAGCCGACGAGGTTGAACCGGCCTCTGGGCCCGTCGGGTTGGCCGGCACCGTCCGCCCCGAACCACATCTGGGGGCCGACGGTCGCGGCCACACCTGCCGCCGTACCGCCGTCCCGCTCGTCCGCGTGTTCCGCCTCGCCCTTCAGGTAGTGCTGCACCTGGACGTCCGACGTGGGGCCGAGGTCGTCCAGGTCGTATGCGTGGATCTTGAGCCGCAGTGCCTGTTTGATGTGCCCGTCCTTCGGCAACTCCGTCTCGAAGCCACCCGTGGCCGCCTTGGCCGCGGTGCCGCTGCGGTGCCGGACGGTCTCACCGAAACGGCGGGCGAGGATGCCGGGGTGCGCCAGGTCGCGGATCTCCTCCGGCCACCCCGAGGGATCGTCGAGCCACGCGTCGATCTCGTGCCGCTCGGCCCCCGGGAAGTTCTGCTCGGCGTACATCCTGGCGCCGAGTTGGGCCAGTTCCGGCATGAGGTGGAAGGCGGGGTAGATACCGTTGGCGCCCTTGGAGAAGTCGAGCTTGCGACGGACGGCGTCCGGGAGCCCGGCCACCTCTCTGGCCGGTGATGTCCGCAGCGCCTGCGCCTCGTCCACCGTGACGGGCCGCTTCGGGGCGTGTCCGTCGGGGAGGACGAGGCGCGCCACGAAGGGGGTGCGGCCGCTGATGTATCCACGCTTGCCGGTCAGGAAGGGGATACGACCGCCGATGTGCGGGCGCTTCGTGGTTTCGGGGGTGACCGTCCAGTTCACGGCCATCAGATAGCGGTGCTCGTCGACCTGCTTCAGGGTGTCCGTGCGGCGGTAGCCGAAAGCTGTACCGCTGAGTCTGTCGCTCTTGTCCTTCCCCTTGCGCCAGAGCGCCCGAACGGAGCCGATCTGCAGACGCATGGTCGGGGTGGTGAAGCGCAGCGGGCCGAGCGAGACCTCCCGCGCCTCGATGTTCTGGAGCAGACCGGCGCCGAACGACACATTGGCCTTCCAGCCCGTACCGCGCTTGCCGGACGCCTTCGCCACGGACCTGGTGCGGACGTTGATCTTCATCGGGAAGCTGTCGCCGGTGGTCGTGGGATCGGCCGGGTCGACCGGGTCGGCCATCGGGTTGGGCCCGTCGACACGGTGGCCCCACACCGCTTTCGCGGCCACCCGGTAGCGCCGGCCGTCGACCTCGATGGTGCGGTACACACCCAGCAGTGCCTGCGCCGGGTCCGCCTCCAGCGCGGGACGGCCGTAGTACGCCGCGAGGTCCCGGTCCGCGGTGGCCCAGTCGCTCGTGAGCGCCCTCTTGGCACCCACGTCCTTGACGTGGAACTGCTCGATGGCGTCCCGCAGGTCCTGCTGCAGGGTCTCGACGCCCGGCAACCCGATCGGCACACCGAAACCGAGGCCCCGCCGCGAGGCCAACGCCAGCGGCTCCCTCGGGTGCGGCGTCACCCGTTCCTTCACCCGGTCGAGCACCATCCGGAACCGGAACGGCGGCCGTGAGGTCGGCAGCCGCAGCACACGGCGCTTCTTCGGCAGCGCCGGCACACGGTGACGCGGCGCGTCGTCACCCCCGGAGACCGGACGCAGGTCTGCGGTCCACCCGCCGCCCACGGTCCGCCGTACGAAGTGCGCCGCCTCCCGCCGGGGGACGCTGACCTCGCCCACGGTCACATCCCGAACCGGCGCGATCCGGTGCGTGCTGGACTCCAGGCTCAGATCGATGCGCAGCCCGGCCCGGTAACGGGTCTGTCCACCGGGGTCCTTGAGGACCGTACGGATGCCGTGCGCCGTGTCCAGGGCGTGCGAGACACCACGATCCACCCCCAGGGACGCGCTGAACGTCGGAACCAGAGCCCTGGTCCCCCCGCCGTCCGCGCCGTCCGAGCCGGACTCGTCCGACCACACACCGCCGCCGGTGCCTGCGCTGTTGTAGGCGAGGCCCAGACTGCCGTCGGTGGCACCCTTGCTGTCCTGGACCGTGTTGACGGCCGCACCGATGTCGTCCCGGGTCTCGACCTTGTTCTCGCCGACGTACTGGAGACTGTCGATCTCCCTGCGGATCCGCAGATGCCCCCGGAATCGCTCGCCCAACGGCCCCACGACGTCGATTGCGCTGCTCGAGTCACCACTGGCCCACCACGGATTCCGGTTGTGGGCGGTCGTCTCGGTCAGGAATCCCTGCGTGCCGTCCATCTGGGCCGCCGTCAGGATCTTCCGCACCGTGGGAGCGGTGAGGCCCGCGGCCCGCATGTTCCGGTGCAGGGCGGCGACCGCGGGGGTGAGGTTGACCGCGAGGAGCAGTTCACGGGCCTGGGAGGGCCTCGATGTTCTCGGCTCCGGACGCGAGGGCGCCTCGGGTGCCACCCGGTCCGGACGGGGTGCGTCGGCACCGGAGTAGGCGGCCGGCAGATCGATGTGGAGCCGGTCGGGCACGGTGACCCGGTGGTGCGGGGTGGGGGTGACGTCCTGGCCGTCGACGAACACCTGCATCCTCAGACCCGCGCTGAAGCGGCTCAAATCCTTGGTGGAGAGCCTCCGGCCGAACAGGACCGTCCGCACCCTGCCCGACGACCTGGTCTCGGAGGAACCCATTCTGATCTGCGGGGCGGCCACCGCGCCCACGGAGGCGAGTCCCGCGGACACCCCCAGGTTGACGAGGCTGAACAGAACCGACTCGATTCCCCTGCGCTTCTCCCGGGCTCCCTGTTCTCCGGCCGTGGTGTAGCCGAACTTGATGGGCGGATCGGCGATGTCGTCCTTCGCCCTCGGGATGCCCGTCAGGCCACTCAGTACGGGGCGCAGCCACACCAGCCGGCCGTCGACCACCAGTGTCCGGCCGGCCGCCAGGATGTCGTCCCACTTCCTGGGGTCGGTCGTCAGCAGCAGATCGCGGACGGCGTCCTGGATCCCCGAACGCAGCGCGTCGTGCGGGCCGGGACCCTGCAGGTCCAGATGCTCGCCGATCCGCCGCGCCCAGTGCTCCGCCCGCTCCTCGTCGAACTCCACGTCCGCCACGGACTTCGCGACGACCGCTTCGCCCATCGCGCCGTGCTCGAAGTACCAGGGAGACGGATCCTGCGGGCCGGGGTCCGAATCCACAGGATCAGGATCCGGATCAGGGGTCGGATCCGGGGCGGGAGCCGGCTCCGGAACCGGGGTCGGGACCCGCCCCGGCGGAGGTGTCGTGCCCGGGGCGGGGCCCGGGACCGGCTGCGGCGCCCCTGGTACGTCGGCGTCGGCCTCCTCGCCCCCGGGGGAGGGTACTTCCGTGTGCCGGAACAGGTCGCCCACAGCGCCGTCCAGGCTCTGGAACAGGGCGTCGGCCATGTTCACCAGTTCCGGATCACGTAGGCCGGAGAAGGCGTCCGACGGCTGGGGATGCGACCCAGTCCGTCCACCGCCCTGGAGTGCGGCGGAGAGTGCCCGCTGCCTGTCGGTGGAATGGAAGAGCGTCCAGTCCTCCGGCTGCGGGGACCGTCCGTCCGCGAGGGGGTACAGGGCGAGGACCTTCGGGCGGGACGAGTTCTCCCGGTCGAGCAGAGACACGGTGCCCGGCCCGTCCCACACACTGTGACCGGTGATGTTGCTGATGACCTGCTGTCGGCGCGTGTACGGAACACCATTGCCGTGCGATGGAGTGACGGCGGGGGCCCACTGCCACCTCTTCATGGTGTACGGCGGGGCCAACTGCCCGGCGGGCGTCCGATGCCAGTCGGCCAGGACGATTCTGGCCTGGAACCGAGTCGCGTAAAGCTGCCGGTCCAACGTCAGCAACTCGGCGAACTCGTCGTTCCGCGCCCGGACCTCCAGGCCCCCGGGCAGGTGGAGCAGCAGGCCGTCCGGCCCCTGTGCACCGAAGAGGGCGACGTACGCCGACGTGCGGTGGTCGTCACCGGCCCAGGGCATTCCCCGCCGCGCCGAACGGCGGAACGTGCCGTCTCCCACGGCCTCCATGACGTGCCCGACGCCGAGGTTGACCCGCGCACCTGACATCCCCGGCACCCAGGCACGGCCGTTGGCTGCGCCATCGGGCCTGAAGAGCTGGGTCTCCGGCGAGAGGGCCCCCAGATCCACCAGGTGGAACGCACCCAGTTCGGCCAGGTTGTCCACATCGACGCCGACAGCCGCCGCTCGGGCGACCAGGTCGAACAGCTGGGAACGGAGGCCCGGGTCCGGCCGCTGGTGCAGAATCCTGCCTGTGAGGCCGGTCAGCGCGGCGTCGGAGCGCCCGCTCTCCCACTCCACGGCCCTCAGCGTCGCCAGGAACAGCCGCAGTCGCTCCGCCTCACTCACGTTCGCCGGAACCGGCTCCAGCCCCAGTACGCTCCCGGCTCGCTCCGCCAGCGCAGAGTCCGAGAGCGTGTTCAGCCGTTGCGCCGCGTCGAGTACGCGCGGCACCGTCAGCTCGGTGGTGAGCGCCCGGTTCACGAAGCCGGGCTCCCTGCCCGCCTTCTCGGCGACCGCGCTCAGCGTGCGGCGGTAGACATCCGCGTCCAGCTCACCCACGGCCTCGTTCTCCCCGAGGGCCACCTGTCTCAGCAGGGCCAGGGTGAACGGTCCTGATCGACGCAGCACCGGATCGGCCTCCCTCATCCTCTCCAACGCGCCGATACCGGCCAGAAGCCTCCAGTACTCACCGTCCTCGCGCCCCCGGCCGTCCTCTACCTGCACCCCGAACGTGAAGCGCAGCGCGCGCACCAACCGCAGCGTCCGCTCCCTGGTCGCGTCCGGAACCGGCACCGGCCCGTGGTGCAGCCCCGCCCTGTGGGCCAGCACATCGAGTTCCTCGACGGTGGGCTCCGGCCGATGCAGCACCCACCTGCCACGCCGCCCCCGCGCATTCGTGTCCATGAGATGCAGCCACGTCTCGCCCTTCCGTCCGACGGCAGTGCGGTGGGTTGCGCCGTAGACCGAGCGACCGGTTCCGTTGGACTGGTGCTGTGCCCCGCTCGCTTCGGCCAACGGGTCGGGGACGAAGACGTCGAGAACACCGGCGCGCTCGCGGGTCAGGCCCGGCGGTGTCGCGCTCTCGCATCCCAGCGAGAGGACGGCGTGGTCGTCGGGCAGTTCCTCCAGGCTCCGACGCCTCACGAGATAGCCGGTGGCATCCGGCCAGGGGGCCACGTGGTCCGGATCCCCCTCCAGCGGCATTTCCATGGCATGCACAGTGCTGTGCATGGAGAGGGAGTACACCGGCACACCGGCGAACGGAACGTCCTGGTCGTCCTTGGTCCACTGCTTGGTGACCGGGTTACGGTGCCACAGCTCCACCGCGTTCGCCGCGTTCCGGTCGCCGTCCGCCATCTGCTCGGCATCGTGGGGGCGGTACACGGATCTGCCGATCGAACGGTTCTTGCTGACGATGCTGCGGGACAGCACCCGGGCGTGCCAGGCCGGGGCCTCAGGACGAGGAGCCGGACGGGGACTCCTGCGGATCCACTCGGTACGCGCCGCTTCGGGGACATCCCGGACGGCGACGACGGAGCGGGGTGTCCCGCGCCTGGATGTCCTCACCATCTCCACCGGGCCACTGGCCGACCAGACCTCTCTGCCGGTGCGGTCGGACACCCCTTGCGGCAGTTCCAGGCCCTGCCTCCCGGCATCCGAGAGGAACAAGGCGACCGCGACGTTCCCGTCCCGCGCGGCCAGTGCCGGATCAAGGGGCAGCAGTTCCTCCAGCACGGGCCTCGGCACCCATTGCCGCGTGTCGTGGGGTCCCGGTACGAAGGCACCTGCGTGTTCACTCCTGCCCCTGAAGAAGTACGGCTCCGGCTCACCTGGCCGGGACCACTTCGCAGGCCCGGTCCTGAGCAGGGGGCTGCCGTCCCGTCCGCGTTCCCACCGTGCGGAATGGGTGAGATCCAGGTCTGTCACCTTGTCTCTCGTCCAGTCACGGCCCAGGACACTGCCGTCCGCTGCGGTCACCGCGTACGCGGCGGAGAACACGTATCCCTGACCGGCGAGATGTCGCGCCGCCAGGGCTGCCATGCGCTGCTCCGAGGACCACTCCGGGTTGGACAGCACCTGGGCCGGATCGGCCCGGCGGAGCTCGTCACGGCGGGCGAGCGCAGAAGTGTCCGGCGGGGGCGCGGACGGTCCGGCCATGGACGTGTCGTCGTCGGTCGCGGCATCGCTGTCCGAACCCCTCGACGGGCCGCCGCCCGCCTCGGCGGTGGCCATGAGGGGTGCTCCCGGGGCGTTCGCCTCAGAGCCTGCGTAAGGAGTGGTAGCGATCCAGTCCGCAGCCCTCGGGTGTCGTCCGTCCGGGAGAGGGAACAGGGAAAGCACGCGTGGGTCTGACGGATTGTCCTGCTCCAGCAGTTTCACGGTGCCCGGCAGGGTCCACAGCCTGCGGTCCGTGTGGCGAGCGATGAACAAGCGGAGATCTCGGACCGATGTGCCGCCGTCGCTTGTCCCGGCAGACACCGGAGCACCCTGCCGGGTTTCCGGGACCCACTGGGAAAAGGCCAGGACGACACCTTCCCCGCGCGGCCGCAGACGCAGCGCATGGTCTCGCATCAGCAGTTGGGCGACTTCCGCGTACCGCGCCCGGCGGCGGACGTTCCCGGGCAGGTTCATCACCACATGGCCGGGTCCGCCCTCGGCCCACACCAGGTACGGCGCGTGTCCCGTGGCATCGTCGGTCCACGGCACACTCGCCCGGCCCGCAGCGACAAAACCGCCCGTGCTCGTGCCGGCCATGGTGACCGCCTGGTTGACGTCCACCTTCGCCCTTGACACGCCCCGTGCCCAACCGCGCCCGGCCGGTTTGCCGGCCGCGTCCACCAGCTGGGTCTGCGGCGAGAGAGCTCCCAGCAGTTCCAGGTGGAACGCGCCCAGTTCATCCAGGTCTCGCGAGTCGACTCCGGCATCCGCCGCTCGCATGACCAGCTCAACCAGCTCCGAGCGCCAATCGGGGCCCAGCGAATCGGCATGCAGAACCCTGGCGGCATCACCCTGGTCAGGGAACCAGAACTCCCACTCCAAAGCCTTTACCGCTGCCCAGAACACCCGCAGCCGCTCGGAGTCCATGACTGCCGCGGGCCCGCCAACCGCCTTCACGAAGTCGGCCGTGTACGCGTCCTGATCCGGGAAACTGCTCAACCACTGCGCCGCCTGGTGCACGAACCGGAGAACGGTGCCATCGCCGGACCGTAGACGGCCCGATGGCGACTCCTCGGTCCCACCGTGCCGGAGCAACAGCTCACGGTAGGCCTCGGGGCCCGGCTGGTACGGCTCGCTGCCCTGGTTCCGGACGAGATTCTCATGGGCCAGGCGCTCCAGCAGATCCAGCGTGAACGGCCCGAACCGGCGCAGCACCGGATCGGCCTCGTACTCCTTCTCCAACGCTCCGAGACCGGCGAGCAGGTCTCCGTAGCCGCTGTCGTCCTCGATCTCGACACCGAACGTCAGGCGCAGCGCACGCACCAGCCGGAGCGTCCGTCCACGAATCGCCTCCGACGCCTCACCCCGCCCCGTGTGCAGGCCCGCATCGCGAGCGAGGCCGTCGAGCCGGACGCCGGTGGGTTCCGGCCGCATCACCAGCCACTTGCCCCGGCGCCCCAGCCGGTCCGTCCACATCCAGAGGGCCGTCTTCCCCTCCACGGCCGAGAGGGAAACCGCCTCGCTCGGGGAGTAGGTGGTGCGACCTGTCTGGTTGGATATCTCCTGGGCCACGCCGACGACCGCCAGCGGATCATGAGTATGAGCGTCGACGCCGTATGCATGGGCGCGCACGGCGCCGCCCTGCTGCGCGGCGGCGCACGAAAGGACGACGATCCCGTGGTCTCGGGGGAGCCGCCTCACACTGGGGCGTCGCCTGAGCATGCCCGCGGTCCGCGACGGGCCGGCCGAGTGCTCCGGTTCTTTGGCTGTCGGCAGCTTGGTTACGCCGGGCAGACCGTGGGCGGAGAACATGTAGACCGGCTTGCCGGCCCATGGAACGGCCTCGTCGTCCTTGGCCGAGGTGTGGGCGATCCGGTCATGGTGCCAGAATTCCCCTCCCGTGATCGCGTCCCGGATACCCCCCAACCGCCACGCGGCCTCCGCGTCCTTGTACACGATCCGGCCGGCCGGCCGGCCGTCGACGACGACGGTGTGGGAAAGCAGATCCGCTTCCCAAGGCTGCGCCTGCGCGGCTTCCTCAGGGGCCGGGACCATACCCGGGAGACTGAGTATCCACTCCGTGGGCGGCATGTCAGGGGCGTCCTGGATCGTCACGAGAGTCGGCAGGGAGTCATGCTGCCGGTACTCCCCCACCGGACCGGTGGCCGCCCAGACCTCCCTGCCCAGCCGGTCCGCCACCGCACGCGGCAACTCCAGACCCCGCGCTCCGGCTCCCGATATCAGCAACACCACGGGCACATCCAGAGGAAGCGCCGCCAATTCCGGGTTCAGGGCCAGCAACTCCGCGAACACATCCCACGGCACCTCTTCCCGCTCTCCGTCGGCACCCCGCACCTCAACACCCTTGTGGTCGCCCTCCGCCCGCAGCACATACGGCTCCGGCCCGTCCGGCGCATACCACGGTGCGGGCTTGGCATCGCCCGGCTTCACGCCGACACCGGGCTCGCTCTCCTTCACCGAGCGAGTGAGATCCAGATCCTTGATCTTCGAGCCCGTCCAGTCGCGACCCAGGAACCGGCCATTCGCGGCAGTCAGCGCGTCGTGGGAGGAGAACAGACCATGCTCACTCCTGACACGCAACGCCGCCAGAGCCGCCAGGCTCCCCGCCGACGCCCACTCCGGCTCCGTCGCCACCCGGAGCAGCAGCTCCCTGCGGTGCCGCTGGAGCACCGGATCGCCGTCGCCGATGTGCAGCACACGACGAGCCATGGCGTCCAGATCCAGCGGGGCGACACGCAGAACCGGATCGGTTTCGCGCCACCTCTCGAGCCGCGGGAAGACGTCTCGGAGGCGGCTGTACACGGGGGCCGACGTGATGTCGGGGCCGAAGGCATCCCGCAGCGACGCCCGTTCCCGCTCCTCCGGATCCAGCATGTTGGTCCAGTACTCGTCCGAGTCCGCCGAGGAGCTGTCGTCGTCGCTCTCGTCGGAATCGACAGCACCACGGCCCGACAGGGGCTCGCCGGGATCCAGGTGACGGAGCATGGGCTCGGCCGACGCCCGGACGCCGAGCGGACCCTCACCGGGCCCGGCAGACGGTCGCGGCGGTTCCGTCGCGGGGACGGCCGAGTCCCGACCCGCCGTGGCAACAGTGGGCAGCGCCTCGGACTCGGTCCGTACGGGTCGGTACGGCGACGGCGCATCGGACACCGATCCGGTCTCCGGCTGCCTGGGACTCCGACCTTGCTCGTCCGTCGACGGTGTGGGGGCGTTCTCGCTCGTCCCGATAGCCGCGGAGGCTGAGCCGGGCGCGTCGAGGGGCCGCGGTTGCGGCCGCTGCTGCGGTCCCGCGGCCGGGGCGGGCGAGCCGGAAGCCGGGGCAGCGGCCGGCGCCGCGGGAGCCGGCGCAGGGGAGGCGGAAGCCGGAGCAGCGGCGGGAACCGCAGGGGAGGCGGAAGCCGGAGCAGCGGCGGGAGCCGCAGGGGAGGCGGGTGTGGGGAGCGGGTCGGGGGCGTGGTCGGTGGACGGCGCCCGGGGTGACTGCGGGGTGGGCTGTTCCTGCCGGTCGGACGCGGACTCGTCCTCGGCCACCGGGTGCTGCCCGGCCGCGGCCTGGTGCGCGGGCGGTTGCGGGGCCGGAGAGCCCGCGGTGGCGAGCGGGTTCGCCGGAACGCGGTCACCTGTGCCGGCGGTCGGGCCGGTCTCCGGGTTCGTGTCCGGCTGGGGGTCAAGGGAGGAGCGGACACGGTCGGGACCCGTTGACGCCGGTGACGGCGGACGGTTGGCGTCGGTGGCGGATTCCGGGGGCCCGCCGGCGCCGTCCACTCCGTCGATATCACTCGCGTCGTCCGCGGAGAGGTTCCCGTCGGCGTCGCCGTAATCGTCGTACTCGTTCGGGGAGGCGTAGGCGGGCGAGGGTTTGCCGGTGGCCGGGGCCGTCGAGCCGGTGGGTGTGGTGCCGGCGTCGGGCACCGTCCCCTGGCTGCCGTAGGCACCGATACCGGCGTCACGGTCCGGGTCGGGGACGGACGAGACGTCGGTGACGTCGCTGAAGGCCGACGGGGCGTCACTGGCGTCGCCGGCAAAGGACGCCGGGCCGGGCCGGGGCGGGGGCGGGAAGCCGCTGACGTCGGCGGTGGAGACGGTGCCGACCGGGGACGGGGGCCCGGCTGCGAAGTCACCCGGGGAGTCGTGGAAATAGGAGGGCGGGGGCATGCCGACGGTGTCGGCCGCCCTGGTTCCGATTCGGCGCCCGGCCCCGGAGTCGGTCGCGTACGTCGCCTCCTGAGCGGGCGCCGGGGACGCACCGCCCCCGGCGCCCGCCGGGGACGGATTGATGACGTCGGGACCGAACTCCGGCCTGTGGACGAACTGGTGGTGCACCCACTTCCCGCCGTACTCGGCGATGTCCGCCCCGACCTCGAAGAGCAGCCCGCTGATACCGGCGGACAGGAACGTATCCGGATCCATCACGAAACGGCCCGTGTACAGGTACACGGTGACCGCCTGCGCCAGTGTCTCCGCCTGTCCCTCGTTCACGAAGGCGACGGGAAGCTCGGACGCCTCCCGCCACACCCGGTCGTTCTTGAACAAGTGGCGTACGAACGGCTCCGCGAACTGGGAGAAGAGCCCCGCGAAGAAACCGGCCAGCGCACCGAAGACCGCCGACTTGATGACGTCGTCCCAGTCCAGATTCTCCCGCCGGCGCTCCGGATCAACCGGCACCGTCATCGACAGCAGCTGCGCGCCGAGCGTGAGAAACGCCTCCTGCAGCGCCTCCTGCACCACCGACAACGGTGTGGGCACGGCGTGCCCGAACCGCTGCGCGATCAACAGAATCGCCAGTGCCGTACGCCACCTCGCCGCCGCGCTCTCGGCCAGCGACGCACCCCCCGTGAACACCGACAACAGGGCGATCACAGCCAGTTCGATCTTCAGAACGATGAACTCGAGGAGAATCTGGTACTTCGACTCCGCCAGCAGAATCGAACGGTCGACGCGTCGCCCGCCCAGAGCCCGCAACTCATCGGCGAATGCCAGCAGATGATTCGTCCCGCCGTCATCGACGAAGGACTTCATGGCCGCCGTGAACGCATCGGCGATCTGTGGCGGCAGCGAACTCCCGACCTCGGAGATCGCCCTCGTCATCGCGGCCGACAGATCACCGACGTCATCCGCCGCACGATCGAACACCACACGGCTCGCCGCGCCCCGGTCCTCGTTTCCCGTGGCGACCGGAGCTCCCAGGAACCACCTCATGAACTCGATCAGCTCATCGGGAAACATCAGGGCCATGTCAGCGCCTGTTCTCGCTCTCCGCCCCTTGCGCGTGGATGTCGTCCAGCGCCTGGATCTGCGGCCGTTGTACGTGCCGGGCCTCTGCCGCGAGGACTTCCACCAGGGGCAGGAAGCCTGCGTGGATGGTCCGCATCGACTCCAGGGCCTGCTCCTGCTCCAGCCGGTCCTGCGTGCCGAGCGCCAGGGCAAGGGGGTCCCTGTCCTCGTCCTCCTCACCCCAGCAGCCCGCGTACTCGTCGCAGCCGGCCCGGAACCGGTGCGGCATCTCCTCGGTGTAGCGCACGGCATCGGCCAGGAACCGGGACTTGGCCAGTATGTTGCTGATGTCGGCGGAATAGCTGGCACCCACGGTTACGCGTCCCCGTTCCGTCCGCCGCCCGCATCACGGTTCCCGGACGGAGCGGCGGCCTCCTCCTCGTCCTCGACGATCTCGTCGCGGAGGCGGCTCATCGCCCTCGACTCCGTCGGCACGGAGTTCTCGTCGAGCAGTGCCCCGAAGACCGCTGCCCAGTTGACGCCCATGCGTTCCGGGGCGGGTCCCCGCGCGGTCATGCGGGTGAGCGGGTCGAGCGTGTCGACGACCCGGCGGGCCATCTCGGCCCGTGCCGTGTTCGCGGCCTCCAGCACCGCGGCCGACAGCTGCGCGGCCGCCATCGTCCGGTACTTGCCGTCGAGGAACTCCAGGTTGGTGAGTTCCCCCCGCGGCCCGACGACGACCCGGACCGAGCGGTCCGCCGAACGCGCGGTGACCGACTGCGCGGCCAGTTCGGCCTGCGCCGTGGCCGCGGCCTCCTCCGCCGCCTTCAGCCGGGCCATCGCCTGAGCCACACGCTCCTCCATCGGCTGACTCATGTCCCTCTCCTCACGTTCAACGGCCCAGCGCCTGGGGCGTGCCGCCCTCGTCGGTGCCCCAGACGTCCTCGTCCTCGGCCAGCCATGTGGTGCGCTCCCGGTCCCCGCTCTCGGTCTGCTGCCTGCCGTCCCCGGCGCCGCCCATGCCGCCGCCCATGGGTCCCATGAAGGGCGCGCTGCTGGTCTGCTGCCTGCCCCGTGGGCTCACGCGGTGCTCCTCGTCGACGGCCGAGGAGGAGGTCCGCACCCTGCCGGGGCGGCCGACGGCGGGCTCGATGACGTTCCTGACCCGCTCACCGGAGTTCCCGCCCGCCTCGCCGCCGGCACCCCGCATCATCGGCGGCGGGTACATCCCCGGCGACCCCGCTCCCATGCCGCCCGCGTCGCTGCCCTGAGGGCGTCCCAGCGCCGCGACGGGATCACCCTGCCCGAGGGGGTCGTCGCTGAACAGGGACGAGTACGCAGGCCCCGCCGGGGCGGCACCCAGGTCGATCCCGGCGACCTGGGGGAGCTCGGCGAGGCGCTGACGGATCCGTTCCTCCATGTCCGGCTCGCCGCCGCCGATCCGGTCGTACTGGTCCCGGATGCCGTCCATGCGCTGGTCGTACTCGGTCCGGGCGTCCCTCCGCGCCTGCTCCGCATCGGCACGTGCTTGGTCCCGCGCCTCCTGCGCGTCGGCCCTGGCCTGCCCGTATTCGTCCCTGGCCCGCTGTTCGGCGGCGTCGGCCCGGTCGACGGCTTCCTGTTCCGCTGCGTCGATCTCCGCGAGCCGGTCCTCGTACTCCCGGCGCGCCTCGCTCTCGTCGACGCCGGCGGCTGTCTGTCGTTCGTACTCCTGGCGTGCTTCCGCCCGCTCCTGTTCGGCTTCGGCGCGTGCCTGTTCCCGCTGCTCCTGCGCCTCGGCCTTCTCCCGCTCGTACTCGCTCCTGGCCTGCGCCTCCTGACGGTCCGCCTCCTGCTCGGCGGCTTCCCGTTCGGCTCTCGCCTCGGCCTTGTCCTTCTCGTACTCCGCCTGAGCGTCGGCCTTGGCCTCCTCGGCCTCCATCCGGGCCCGTTGCTTCTCCAGCACGGCCTCGCTGCGGGCCTGCTCCCGCTCGGCCTCGGCCGCGGCCTGTGCGGCCTCCTGCTCGGCCTCCGCGTCCGCCTTGTCCTTCTCGTACCTGGCCTCCGCCTCGGCCCTGTCCTTCTCGGCCTGCGCCCTGGCCGCGTCCTGCTCGGCCTCCGCCTCGGCCCGGTCCGCCTCGTTCTGTGCCCGCTCGCGTTCACGATCGCGCCGGGCCTCGTCCTGCGCCCTCTGGTTCTGCGCGAGTACCGTCTGCTGATACTGCTCGGCTTCCGCCCTCTGCTTCTCCTGCTCGGCCTCGGCGTCGGCCTTCTCGCGCTCGGCGTCCGCCTTCGCGGCCTGCTGTTCGGCCTCCGCGTCCGCCTTGTCCTTCTCGTACTCGGCCTCCGCCTCGGCCCGCTCCCTCTCGGCGTCCGCCTTCGCCGCCTCCTGCTCGGCCTCCGCGTCCGCCTTGTCCTTCTCGTACCTGGCCTCCGCCTCGGCCCGCTCCCTCTCGGCGTCCGCCTTCGCCGCCGCCCGCTCGGCCTCCGCCTTGCTCTTCTCGGCCTCCGCCTGTGCCTTGCCGGCGATGTCCGACAGGGGCCGTCTGTCCTTGTCGACCATGCGGGGGTCGAACGACTGCCGTGCGACGTCGAAGGCGTTGTTGATTTCGATGATGGCCTCTGCCGCCACCGCACCGAGCCACTTCTGTACGGAGTCCTCCCAGCGGCGCACGGCCTCCTCGCCCACCCGTTTCCACGTCGTCATGGCATGTGGCGGGCCGTAATCCACACCGTCGACGTGGACGACGTACTGGAACCCGGACTCCGACTCGACATCCACCGTGGTACTGGAGGACTCACTGGTGTTGCCCTGCTCATGATGGACAGAGTCCCAATGGGTGACACCGACGGTGGTCGGACCGTAGTGGGTGTCGAGCCAGTCCCAGCGAATGTTGTCCAGCATGTCGAAGAGCCAACGCTCTGGATTGCTCTCGGGACGCCACGCGTCCCAGGCCCGGCGGAGTTTCTTCGCCTGCTCGAGGAGCACGCGCTGTGCCTCGGCGAGGGCACGGGCCGGCGCGGACGTCACCATCTGCCCGTCGATGGTGACATCGACACCCTCGGTGCCGTCGCCGCCCAGCTGTTCGACGTACCCCTCGTAGTTGCGTGCGAGCTTGTGGATCAACCCTTTGAAGATGGCCGCCGGGGTGCCGTCCCAGGACTCGCTCCCCTCCCCGATGTCCTCGGTGTCCCACTTCTCCATGGTGCGCGCGCTGTCCTGGAAGAACGTGACGGTCCGGTCGAACGCCTGGGCGGTCCTCGTGAAGGAGAGCAGGTCGACGTAGTGGGGATCCTCCACCTTGCCGCGTGTGGTGTTGAAGCCGTGGGTGCTGTAGTCGGGTCCTGCGATCAGCTCATCAAGAGCGTCCCGGGTTCCGTAGATGTACCGGGTCAGGCTCTTGGTGTTCCAGCTGACCTCCTCCTCCAGGTGTTCACTGGTCTTCTCGTAGTCAGCGATCGTCCCCGACCCGGCGGGCGGCTCTTCACCACCGGTGAGGAGGAAGGTCATGAACGCCCGGTAGTGATCCAGGCGGGTGCCCGGACGCACCACCGCCTCATCACCGTCCTTGGGACGGTAGAACGGCGCGATGTAATTGGTGTTGAGCTTCTTCCAGCCGGCGTCCTCGAGGAATCCGTCCACCGGTTCCGAGCCGCCGACCCGGTCCACCTTGACATGAATCAGCGGGATGCCGTCGTTGCCCTTCAGATCGTCGTTTTCGAACAGCGTTCTCAGTTCAGGCGCTTCGTAACCGGTGAGCAACTTGACTGCCCTGCCCCAGTTGTCCGCATTGTTGTCTACCGTCTCAGCCATCACCGAGCTCCGCGGGATCGTGAAGGGGGAAACTACCGGGGTTGCGTCGTTCCGCCGTGGGCGACGGCCGACCGCCGCACCGCGCTACTGCGCCGGGCCGGCGGCAGGGGGAGGATGGGAGAGGTCGGTGTCCACGTCTTCGAAGACGTCCATGAAGTCGTCCACGGCGATGTTCTCGAGATTCCTGTCCTGCGTCCCCAGCAGCTCGTCGATCGTTTCCCGCAACGCCTCCTCGATGTCCTCGAAGAGGAATCCATGGTCCTTGAGGATTCCCTCGATCGTCTCCGCGACCCCCTGGATGGACTTGTTCAGCGCATCGCCGCCGACCGCACTGCCCTCGCCGGCCATGAGCCCGATCACGAGCGGCTTCGTGGAGTCGATGGTGGTGCCGCCCATGTCCAGGAGACTCGACATGGCCGGGACACCGTTCGGATCGTCCGTGGCGATGCCGGCCAGCGCGGCCCTGAACTCGGTGATGTGGTGGGTGATGAACTGCCTCAGGAATGCGGCGTCAAGGGTTGTGGCCATCTCGGCATCCCTTCTCCCGTCGGATCGTCAGCGACTGCCGATCCGGATGTCACCCCACCGCTGGGAGAGGCTCTGCTCCGTGTACCGGTAGTTGGAGGAGATGTCGGTGAGCAGACCGGAATGCTGAGCGAGCAGGTTCCTGATGTTCGTCACGGCCTGGTCCCACGCCGCCTGCACTTCGCTGTAGACGTCCTTGTCGTCACCGATCCAGCTGGCCCTGAGCTCGGTCAGTTCCATTTCGAGATTCGCGATGATGCTCATGATCGCCTGCGACTGGCCGACCATGTCGTCCGCCGCGCCTTCGGCGTGGTTGTAGTCGACGTGGATGAAGCCGTCGGAGAAGTCCATCAGATTCCTCGATTCGCCGGGAGGGCCGCGCGGTGCCGCACACCGTCCGGGGCAGCGGTCGGTGGGCGGGGGCAGGGCCGGCCGGGTGCGTGGGTGGGGCTAGGAGGCGGCCGTGCTGGTGCCGTTGAGCTCGTCGAACACGGTCGTGGAGCGCGAGTACGCCGCGTCGATCGCGTCGTTGGTGGATCCCTGGACCAGGCCGTGCTCCTGAAGCGTGCCGTTGAGCTCGTCGACCATGCGGTCCAGGTTGATCAGGATGGTGTCGACGTGCTGGTCCCACTGCTCCAGCAGGCCCTTGTACTTCCCGCCGTCCGCACCCCCGTAATGCGAGGCGAGCGTGTGCGACGTAGCCTGCACGTCCTGCTGGCAGCGCTGGACACCGGTGAATGCCTGCTCCAGCGCCATGATCCCATTACGGGTCGCCCGCTCCTCGGACTGCTGCATGGCCATCAGGAAACTCCTTTCGGCGAAACAATTCGATAGCGTTCATGTTTCACTGCCGTTCACGGATGATCGGACCCCGCGGGCAGACGGGGCCCACGGATTCCCAACCGGTCGGCCAGGACACGGGACGGCAGGATGCTAACCGGCTCCCATACGGTTGGCAATCAATCACCGCACCCACTCGGCGATCTTCCGAGTACATTCCGCGCGCTCAATTGAGAAATCACGCGGAATTCACTGCGCTCACCTGAGCACCGTCATGAATTCAGTCGGGCAGATCGGTCATCTCCACCCTTGGCCGCGATACGTCCGGGCGCCTTTCCTCACCTGACGTGATGGCGCGCATTCAAGAAGTTCTCACGGGGCGGGGCAGCGGAACGACCGTTTTCTCCGTTCCCGCCCGCTACGCTCCCGGACACCGCAGCGTCACCCGGGCCGCGCTCGAGGAGGCCGCTTCGGGAGTGAGGTCCGGCCCGGTGGGGAGCATCGCCAGCATCATGGCCGGCATGCTCCGCTCCTGCACGTCCCCGTAGCCCAGCGCCTCCACCCCCTCCCGGGACGGCAGCCGGTACTTCACACCGGCCTCCGTCACCAGGTAGGTGGTGCTGCCCAGGGAGCTGCCACTCGCGCTCAACGCCCTGACCAGCGCGCCCTTTCCGGCCCGCACCGCGGTGACATCGACCTTCAGACACGCCGGTTCGGCCTCGGGGCCGGGTGCCTGCGCGGCGTCCGGCAGTGCGCTCCCGGGCAGCAAGGACGTACCGACCCGGACGCCCCCCGCCGTGGAGTCGACGGCCGCGCAGACCACGGCGCCGTCGCCGGGCGTGACCGCCTCCGGTGGCGTCTGCGGCAGCTTCGCCGCGTTCTCCGCGGGGTTCCCGGAGCCCGGGGCCAGATGCTCGGTCAGGGTGTCGGCGCCGAGCGTCGCCACGGTCACGGCAGCGCCGTCGTACGCCTTCTCACGCGTCTCGGGGTCGCCCAGCAGCAGCGTCGCCCCGGTGGCCGTGAGCGGCACCAGGCCTTCCCTGGTGAGCAGATGGTGACGGGGCGCCGAGCCGGGGACATCGACCCGGAAGAGCTGTCCGACCCTGGTGCCGTGCCCCGCCAGGCCGGGTCCCTCCTCGCCCCGGCCGGGCACCTCGGCCGGGGACAGGTCGGGCCCCTGGGGGAAGGCGTCGAGGAACGCGGCCGAGACCGGTCGGGGGGTGACGCTCGCGTAGCCCAGGGACTCGGCCGCCTTCGCCCGCGTGTCCAGCCGGAGCCGGCTGCCCTGCCACAGCAGGTACGTGGCGTCCTGGGGACCGGTGACCAGCAGGCCGTCCCGCTCTCCCAGCTGCCGTCCGCCGGGAAGGTCCTGGGGCCGGCCGGCGCCGAGGGCGAGCGTGGTGACCGCCGTGACGACGCCCGTGGTTCTCGGGCGGGTGCCCGAACAGACCAGCCAGGGTGTGCCGTCCAGGTCACCGGGGCCCGGCAGTGCCTCGGGACCGCCCGGGATGCCGACGGGGGAGCCGTGCGGGGCGCCGGCCAGCGACGACGTACGCACGGTGGTGACACCGAGGTCGCCGCCGGCGATCAGCCGCGCCGACGCGTAGTTGCGGACCGGGCGCAGCCGCCCGTCCAGGTACAGGTAGCGCGCTCCCGTCTCCTTGTCGACGATCAGTTTCTCCCCGGATCGCCACGTGTCGTTCCCGCCGGGCTGGATCAGCCCGAAGACGAAGGCCCCGGCGCACACCAGCAGGGAGATGATCACGCCGATGGCGGCGCCGCGGTTGGTGCGGCCCAGAGGGCTCTCGGGGTCGTCGGGCTCGGCGCGCAGCATGGCCGAGGCCAGCCTGCCCATGACGAAGAGATGCGCCTGTACCTGGTCTCGTTTGCTGTGCATGGTCGCCGTTCTCCCGGGGTCAGCCGTTGATGCCGCGGAGCAGGCCGTAGACGCCCATCGACCAGAGCGTCAGCGGCAGGATGCTGAGGGCGGCCAGCGAGTGCAGCAACTCGGCCGCGCGCCCCCAGTACGGGACGAGCCGCCGGCCGGGCACGGTCCACGAGGCGATGACGAGACCGGCCGCGAGGCCCAGCAGCCCAGCCGTCAGGGTCAGTCGGTCAACCGCGTCGAGGGAACGGGCGAACGCGGCCAGCAGGAGGATCACGCCCCAGGCGCCCGCGATGGTCAGAGCGAGCCGCTGCCAGACGTTGCCCAGCCCGCGGCTGTGCAGCAGGAGCAGCAGCGAGAGTGCTGCCACGGTGAGGACGCGGGGGAGTTCCGGACCGCCGGCCAGGAGTGCCGCCAGGCAGGGCAGGCAGATGATTCCGATGGCCCCGTAGAGGGCCGTCATCCAGCCGTCGGCCAGCGTGGACCGTACCTCGACGTCCGCCGCGGGGTACGGATCGATGCCCTGCTGCAACTGCTGGACGTTGGTGGGCAGCGGCGGCATCCGCATACCGGCGAGCCGGAACGACAGCGTGGGGACGAAGCCGCCGAACAGGACCACCACGACGGCGACGACGCCTGCCGCCTGTGCCGGGGACAGATCGAGGCCGATGAGGGTGGCGCCGAGCGCTCCGGCCGCGGCGACGCAGGCGGCGCCGACGAACAGCGCCGGGTACACCCCGACCGCCGCCAGGGCGAGGATCGCGCCCGCTCCGCCCGCCGCCGAGGCCGCCAGCAGGCGTGCGGCCAGGACGGTTTCGCCGTCGTCGCCGCCCAGCTGGCCGCCGGGCAGCAGCCAGCCCGCGAGGGCGAAGAAGGGGCCCACCATGAGACCCAGTGCCGAACCCGCACCGGCGTCGCCGACGGCACGGGTCGCGGAGCCCGCGCCGGCCAGCAGCAGCAGACCCGCGGCGGAGGCCGCCACGGCCCGTACCCAGCCCTCGGTTCCCGGCAGGGCGAGGAGGACGATGCCCAGCGTCAGGGTGGTGAGCGACAGACCGCGCAGCAGTCGCCGACCCGCTTCGGCGCTCCAGCCGTGCGGCCTGCGCTGCATGACATCCGCGATGCCGTCGACCAGGTCGTCGAGGTGCACTTCGGCCAAGGCCTCGTCGCGGGGCCGTAGATGAAGTTCCTCACCGTCCCGCAGACCGAGGGAGTCCAGGGTACTCTCGGGGTCGAGCGGTGGGCCGCCGAGGCGTTGCAGTACCCAGCCGCCATGCTCCAGACCGGCTTCGGCCAGGTCGTCCCCTCCGTAGCCGATCACTGTGGGCAGCAGATCGGCCACGGGGACGTCGGAGGGCACGGCCAGGTCGATGGTCCTGGCCGGGGCGCGTACGGTGAGGCGGCTCAGATTCGCCGTCTGAAGATCGGTCATGGGATTCGGGTTCACGCTTTCTGGCGGACCACGGGATGCACGGTGGCTGGGAATGAGCAGTGGCTCGCCGGTCGGCCGCTGAATGCGACGGGAAGTCGGACGGGGCACGCGCCGACGAGTTTGACGGCAGGCCGGGCATTTTCGCAACTCCCCCCAACAATTCACTGTTCCGGAACCCCGCGGATATTTTCACGCCGGGGTGATGCGGGCTCCGGTGTTTACCTGGCCGTGGCCGCGGAATTGCTCCGCCATCTTCGAGGAGGCCTTTTCGTTGAGCGTGATCCTGTTCCGCAGGCCGGCCCGCCGCAAAGGGCCTGAATTGCCGTCGGGGGACGTGAGCCTTCAGGAGCCGCCCACACTTCCGGAAGTGGTTCCGGACAGTTCGGCGGTATGGACGTACCTGCCGATGGCGCTGATGTCGGTTTCCATGATGCTCATGTTCATGCGCCCCGGAATCACCCGGTCCAGCGGCGGATTCATCTACATCGCGCTCGGAGTGATGGTGATCGCGTCCGCGGGCATGATGCTCGGTCAGGTGATGCGCCGCAACAGCGAACGCAAGCAGCGGATGAAAGGGGAGCGCCGCGACTACCTGCGCTATCTGCGGCAGACCCGGCGCACGGTGCGGGCGTCCATCGTCGACCAGCGGCTCGCCCTGGCCTGGCGTCATCCCGAGCCCGAGGCGCTGTCCTCCCTGGTGCGCACCACCCGCCTGTGGGAGCGCCGGTCGTCCGACGAGGACTTCGCCGAGGTCCGGATGGGCATCGGTGACCAGCGGCTGGCGATGCGGCTGACGCCGCTGTCGACGAAACCGGTCGAGGACCTGGAACCGCTGTCCGCGCACGCGCTGCGCAGTTTCACCCGGGCGTACGCCTCGGTGCGGGACCAGCCCATCGCGATCTTCCTACGGGCCTGGTCCAAGGTGCTGTTCCGCGGGGACGCGGATCGCGTACGGTCGCTCGCCCGGTCCGTTCTGGCCCAGTTGGCGGTCTTCCACTCCCCCGACGACCTGTGGATCGCGCTGTGCGTGTCGGACGAGCGGCGTGCCGAGTGGGAGTGGGCGAAGTGGCTCCCGCACAGTCTGCACCGGCACGAGGAGGACGGCGCCGGTCCGACCCGCATGATCGTCTCGGCCTTCAACGAGCTGGAGAACCTGCTCGGTGCCGAGTTCCACGAGCGGCCGGGCGCCGACCCGGACGCGGTGCCGGGGCGGGAGGAGCCGTACACGGTGATCGTGATCGACGGGTGTGCGGTGCCCTCGGGTCACCGTTTCGACGGGCACGGTTTCCGCAACGCCGTGGTGCTCGACCTCTCCGGGGCCCTCGTCTGGAAGCCCGGACGGACCACCCTGCGCCTGGAGGTGGAGGAGAACGGTGTCGCCCTGGTGCGGACCGACCGGGACCGCAAGGAGCAGTCGACGCTGCTCGGCCGGCCCGACCGGCTGGGGCCGGCGGGGGCCCTGACGCTGGCCCGGCTGCTCGCGCCGTACCGGATGAGCATGGGCGGGGACGACTCCCGGCCGCTGACCGACGAGGTCGAGCTGACGTCGCTGCTGAACATCCCCGACCTGCACCGGCACGAACCGGCCACCCTCTGGGAGCGGTACACCGGCAGTGCCCGGCTGCGGGTGCCGATCGCGGTCGGCGGCGACGGCCGGCCGGTGGAGCTGGACATCAAGGAGTCCGCTCAGGGCGGCACGGGCCCGCACGGGATGCTGATCGGCGCCACCGGCTCCGGCAAGAGCGAACTGCTGCGCACCCTCGTGCTGGCGCTCGCGCTGACGAACTCCTCCGAGACGCTGAACTTCGTCCTGGTCGACTTCAAGGGCGGCGCCACCTTCCTCGGCCTGGACGAACTGCCGCACACCTCCGCGGTCATCACCAATCTCGCCGACGAGGTGTCCCTGGTCTCCCGGATGCAGGACGCCCTGCACGGCGAGCTGATCCGCCGCCAGGAGCTGCTGCGCGCCGCCGGCAACTACACCTCGGCGCTGGAGTACGAGAAGGCCCGCGCGGCCGGTACGCCGTTGCAGCCGCTGCCCAGCCTGTTCGTCGTGGTCGACGAGTTCAGCGAACTGCTGTCCGCGCACCGGGACTTCATGGAGCTGTTCGTGATGATCGGCCGGCTGGGGCGCAGTCTCGGGGTCCATCTGCTGCTGGCCTCGCAGCGGTTGGACGAGGGCCGCATGCACCAGCTGGAGAGCCATCTGTCGTACCGGATCGGTCTGCGGACCTTCTCCGCGATGGAGAGCCGCGGGGTGCTGGGGGTGCCGGACGCGTACGAGCTGCCGGCGCAGCCGGGTGCCGGTTTCCTCAAGAGCGGTGTCGAGGCGCTGACCCGGTTCCGGGCCGCGTACGTCTCCGGCCCGTACCGGCGGCGGCGTGCCCTCGTACAGGCGCAGGTCGCCCGCCAGGTGGTGCCGTGGACGGCCGAGTGGGTGGTGCCGCGTGCGCCCGCCGATCCCGATCCCGCCGGTGGGCCGGAGGAAGAGGAGGGGGCGGAGGGGACCGACACGGAGAACGGGGAGACGCTGCTGTCGGTGGCGCTGGACCGCCTGCGCGGTGCGGGCCCGCCGGCGCATCAGGTCTGGCTGCCGCCGCTGGGCGCGCCGGCCACCCTGGACCAGATCCTGCCGCCGCTGACGCCGGACCCGCGCCACGGTCTGACGACGGCCGACTGGCCGCAGCGGGGCCGGCTCACCGTGCCGGTGGGTGTCGTGGACCGGCCGTTCGACCAGCTGCGCGATCTGCTGACGGTCGACCTGTCGGGCGCCGGTGGCCATGTGGTCATCGGGGGCGGCCCGCAGAGCGGTAAGAGCACGCTGCTGCGGACCCTCATCACGGCGCTGGCCCTCACCCACACGCCACGCGAAGTGCAGTTCTACTGCCTGGACTTCGGCGGTGGCACGCTCGCCGGCCTGGACGGGCTGCCCCATGTGAGCGGGGTGGCCGCACGCGTGGACACCGAGCGGGTGAGCCGTACGATCGCGGAGGTCACCACGCTGCTCAGCAGGCGGGAGCGGTTCTTCCTGGAGCACGGCATCGACTCCATGCCGACCTACCGCAGGCGGCGCGCGGCGGGTGAGTTCCCCGGCGAACCGCACGGGGACGTCTTCCTGGTCGTCGACGGATGGTCGTCGGTGCGCCAGGACTACGACCGGCAGATCCCCGCCTTCAACGCCCTGGCCGCCCGCGGCCTCAACTACGGCGTGCACCTGATGGTCACCACGGCCCGCTGGGTGGAGCTGCCGTCCTCGGTGCGCGACCAGGCCGGAACCCGGCTGGAGCTGCGGATGGGCGACGCGATGGACTCAGGGATCGATTCCCGCCGGGCGGCCACGGTCCCGCGCAGCCCGGGACGGGGCCTGACCTCGGACAAGCTGCACTACCTTGCGGCGCTGCCGCGCGTCGACGGCGTCGAGGAGGCGGACGATCTCGCCGACGGGGTCGCCGGGCTGGTCGCCGCGATCACCGAGAACTGGGCGGGCCCGCCCGCGCCCCGGGTACGGATGCTGCCGGCCTCGCTGCCCGTGGGGGAGTTGCCCGGACCTCGGGGCGAGCACGGGCTCCGCCTCGCCATCGGTCTGGACGAGAACGAACTCGAGCCGGTGTGGCACGACTTCACCGAGAACCCGCACATGATCGTGGTGGGCGACACCGAGTCGGGCAAGACGAACCTGCTGCGGGTGATCGCCCGGGGCATCACCGAGCGGTACACGCCCGCCGAGGCCCGCATCATGACCGTGGACTACCGGCGGGAGCTCGTGGAGAGCATCCCCGAGCCGTACCGCCTCGGCCATGCCGTCTCGACCGAGATCCTCAAGGATCTCGTGGACGGCGTGACCAGGGCGGTACGGCAGCGGGTGCCGGGGGAGGAGATCGCTCCGTCGCGGATGCGGCTGTGCGACTGGTGGCAGGGGCCGCGGCTGTTCGTCCTCGTCGACGACTACGACATGGTGGGCAGCGGTCCCATGACGCAGCCGTTCGCACCGCTGCTCGACCATCTGGCGCTCGGCCATGAGGTCGGCCTGCACATGATCGTGGCGCGTTCCGCCGCGGGCGCCGGGCGTGGCCTGAACGAGTCGCTGCTGCGCCGACTGCAGGAGGTCAACACGCCTGGCCTGCTGCTGTCCTGCCCGCCCAGCGAGGGCTATCTGTTCGGCAATGTGAAGGGCCGCGAACTGATCCCCGGCCGTGCGATGCGCATAGCCCGCCGTAAGACCCTGCAGATCCAGACCCCGTGGATGGAGAACGCCGACTGATGCCCGCGTTCCGTTCCGTGCACCGGCTCTCCCGGCCGTCCCGGCTCTCCCGGCCCGGGTCGGCGGCCCGTGCTGCCGTGCGAGCCGGAGAAGGGGGCGGGCGGCAGGGCCGGAGTGCGCGGGCCTACGGGCCGGCCGCCGTGGAATGCCGGTGGCGCATCCGCCGGGGGAAGAGGCGTGGATCGGCATACCGTGACGCATTCCGAGTAAGTGACACGGTTCGCCGACGGAGTACCCCGCAGAACCGCCACGAGCTCCCGTGGCCCGGAACCCCGGGCGGAAGGCATCAACAGCACCCCGCGGCAGCCGCCCTCGTCAGGCACACCGGAACCGCATCCGGCTCACCGCCCCAAGAGAGAGTCTCGCGCACCGGGCTCCCCGGCGGGCCTCAGGCGCCGGACCGACCACAGGACCCGACCACCACCTGCGGGCCACCCCCGTTCACGACACCGAGGCCGGAACCGCACCCGGCTCACCTCCCTGTGGAGGTGTCGTGAGTCGGGACGCCCGGCGGCCGCCAGCCGCGGGACCGGCCTCGGGGGATGATCAGCGCCGCGGCCGCGAGCAGCAGGACGATGGTCAGGCCCACCGCGGCGATCGCCAGGGAGCGCCGGTGAGGGGTGGTGTCCGGCGGGGCCGGCAGCTGGGCCGGGACCGACTCGGCCTCGAGGGCCGCGCGCCCGTCCGGGACGAAGGTCAGGGCCCCGTACGGGTCGAGCCGGGGCGTGTCCGACGGGTAGGCGGCGGCGATCAGTTGCCGGGAGACCTCTCGCGCGCTCAGCTCGGGCCGGTAGGCGCGGACGAGCGCCGCGGCCCCCGCGGTGCCGGCCGCGGCCAACGAGGCCCCGGAGGCGATGTAGTGGCCCGTGCCCTGGGGACCGGTGCCGACCATGCTCCCGCCGGGTGCGGCCAGGTCGGGTCCGTGGGCGGGTGGCGCGTCCTTCTGCCGGGCACCGTCGGGGCCGAAGTCCACGACGGCGAGTACGTCGGGCACGGCCGCGGGCCAGTAGGGCCCGCGCGGCATCTCCCCGTCGGGTCCGCGCTCCTCACGGGGTACGGCGTCGGGGGCGGCCGGAGCGACGACGAGGGCGTCGCGCCGCGTGGCATGGGCGACGGCGTCGGTCAGTTCCGACCGTCCGGTGCGCAGTACCTGCCCGACGTAGATGACCCGCGCACCGCGGTCCGCGGCCGTCCGGATGCCTGCGGCGACGCGTTCCACCGAGGGCACCCCGCGGTCGTCGGTGCCCGGCAGCGCGAGGATCCCGGCCTCCGGGGCGACGCCGGTGACCCCGCTGCCCGTCTCGGGTGCGGCGGCGATGAGACCCGCGGCGAAGGTGCCGTGCCCCAGGCAGTCCTCCTCCGCCCCGTCGAGGGACGTCACCCGCCCGGAGAGGCTGCGGACGCCGGGGGCGACACCACTGTCGACCACCGCGACGGTCACCCCGGCGCCGCGGGTCATCCGCTGGGCCCGCGACAGCCCGAGGGCGGTCTGCGACCACGCCGCCTTGGTGGCCTTCTCGTCGGAGGCCCCGGTGCACGGGCTGTCCTCACCGAGCCGGGTGGGCAGCGGGGGCAGCAGGGTGGCCCCGGGGTCGTCGTCGAAGGCCGCCGTCCCGGTGTCCGGGGTGAGCGGTGCGGCCGCCGGAGCCGCCGCGACCGATCCGCAGGTGACCGGCAGGACGACGGCAACGGCCAGCACGAGACGCGTACACCGGTACTTCATGACATTCCGCATATCGAGCATGATATGCGCATGACAGTCTCCCCGTACGCGTACGACGGAAACCGGTCCCGGAATGCGTAAGTCGCAGCAACACAAGGAGGTTCGAGGCGCGTGGCACGGCACATACTCACGGTCGACCCGGAACGATCGGACAGCTTCCAGACGATCGGTGAGGCGCTGGCCCAGGCACGCACCGGCGCGGTGGTCCGGGTCCGCCCCGGCCGCTACGCCGAGAACCTCGTCATCAGGAACCGGGTGACACTGGTCGCCGAGGGAGAACAGGGCACCGTGGAGATCTGCCCGCGGAGCGGCACCGCGGTCACCCTCATGGCCGACGCCGTGATGCTCAACGGTCTGACCGTCCGGGGCCGCGACAAGGAAGCGGCCGTCGTGGACGTACCGGCGGGGCAGGCCGCCCTCGACGGATGCGCCGTGACCGGTGCCGGCTGGACGGCGCTGCTGGTCCGCGGCAAGGGCTCGCTGGCCGCCCGCGGCTGCCGGATCGGCAACCCCGGTGGTGCGGGGATCGTCGACTCCTCGGAGAGCGAGAGCATCATCGAGGACTGCACGTTCGAGAACTTCGGCACGTCCGCGGTGGTCGTCGGCGAGACGGCCTCACCGCTCATCCGCGACTGCCGCATCCGCGGCGCGCGCGGCAACGGCGTGCTGGCGAGCGGTGAGGCCCGGGGAACGGTGGAGGGCTGCGACATCTCCGGCACCGACAAGCCCGCCATCGCCCTGGAGGGCCACAGCTCCACCCGGGTGCTGCGGTGCACCGTCCACCACACGTCGGTGGGCCTGCTCGTCACGAGCGTGTCCCGCCCGGAGATCGAGGAGACCACGTTCGAGTCCCTCACCGAGAACGCCGTCGTCATCTCCGGCGGAGCCGACCCACTGCTGACCCGCTGCGTCACCCGGCGGACCAAGGGCAGCGGGCTTCTCGTCCTGGACCGCTCGCGCGGAGTCCTGGAGGGCTGCGCCTTCCACGGCTCCACGGAGGCCGCCGTCCGGGTCGTCGAGGGGGGCGCCCCGCTGCTGCGGGACACCGTGGTGAGCGACTGCGCCGACACCGCCGGGGCGGTGCAGCTCGCGGACGACTCCGCAGCCGAGTTCGACCGCCTGGAGGTCCTGGACGCGGCCGGCGTGGGCATCTCGGTGCGCTCCGCCGCCAATCCGCTGCTGCGCCACGCCCGGGTCGTCGGCGCGGGCGGCCACGGCATCGAGTTCACCGATGACAGTCGCGGCCGTGTGGAGCGCTGCGAGATCGAGTCCCCCGGCGGCTGCGCGCTGAGCATCGACGAGGACTCCCACCCCGAGGTCAGCGACACCGTACTGAACTCCGCCACCCACTCGGGCCTCCTCGTCGGTGAACGCGGCCGGGGCACCCTGCGCGACTGTCTGATCAGCGACAGCTCCGACGCCGGGGTCGGGGTGCGGGACGGCGGGGAGGTCACCCTGGAGCGGGTCCGGGTGAACGGTTCGCGGGCGCACGGCGTCCAGGTGTCGCGCGGTGGCCGCGGCACCCTCAACGCCTGTGAGATCACCGGCAGTACGGGCGACGGCGTACGGGTCGACAGCGCCGAACCGGTCGACATCATCCGGTGTGTGGTCCGCGACAACCGGGGCGCCGGAATGCGTCAGAGCCACCCGAGCGACCGGCTCACGGTCGAGCTGCTGACCAGCTCGGGCAACGGGAAGCCGGACAGCTGGGGCGAGTCGGCACAGCCGGCCGGTGGGAACGGGGCCCCGGGCGGGTCCGGCAGCGAACCGGAACCCGAGGGCCCACTGGCCGAACTGGAGGCGCTCATCGGCCTGGACAACGTCAAGCACCAGGTGCACACCCTGGTCAATCTCAACCAGCTCGCGGAGCGCCGCCGCCGGCTGGGCATGCCGGTCCCCTCGATGAGCCGGCACCTGATCTTCGCCGGGCCGCCCGGCACCGGCAAGACCACCGTCGCGCGCCTCTACGGCACCATCCTGGCGGACCTGGGGGTGCTCAGAAGCGGGCACCTGGTGGAGGTGGCCCGCGCCGACCTGGTCGCACAGGTCATCGGTGGCACGGCCATCAAGACCACCGAGGCCTTCACCAGCGCCCTGGGCGGCGTGCTGTTCATCGACGAGGCCTACACCCTCACCCCCGGAGGCACCTCCAACGACTTCGGCCGCGAGGCCGTCGACACCCTGCTCAAACTCATGGAGGACCACCGCGACGACGTGGTCGTCGTGGCGGCCGGATACTCCGAGCAGATGGAGTCGTTCCTGACCGCCAACCCGGGCCTCGCGTCCCGGTTCACCCGCACCATCGAGTTCGACAACTACGCGGTGGAGGAACTGGTCACCATCACCGAGCACATGTGTCTCAAGCACCGGTTCGAGCTCGGTCCGCTCACCCGGGAGGCGCTCGCCCTGCGCTTCGAGCAGATGACACGTGACGCGTCCTTCGGCAACGGCCGCGCGGCCCGCGGCGTGTTCGAGGACATGGTGGACCGGCAGGCGTTCCGGCTCGCGGCCATGGCCGACCCGGCGGAGAGCGATCTGAGCCTGCTGCTGCCGCAGGACGTCGGGGAGGCGGAGGCGGCGACCGTCGGCGGAACGGCACGGGACACCGACGACGCGGCCGACCCGATGGCCGAGCTCAACGCCATGGTGGGACTCGCCGCCGTCAAGCGGGAGGTCGCCGACCTGGTCAGTCTGCTGACCAACGCCCGGCAGCGGATCGCGGCGGGACTGCCCGCCCCCCGGATCAGCAACCACCTCGTCTTCAGCGGGCCGCCCGGCACCGGCAAGACCACCGTCGCCCGGCTGTACGCCCGGCTTCTGCACTCGCTGGGCGTACTCCCCCGCGACTCCCTGGTGGAGGTGGCGCGGGCGGACCTGGTGGGCCAGTACGTCGGCCACACCGCCCAGCGCACCAAGGACGTCTTCACCAGTGCCCTCGGCGGCGTGCTGTTCATCGACGAGGCCTACACCCTCACCCCCGAGGGCTCCTCCAACGACTTCGGCCGCGAAGCCGTCGACACCCTGCTCAAACTCATGGAGGACCACCGCGACGAGATCGTGGTCGTCGTCGCCGGGTACACCGAGGAGATGGACCGCTTCCTCGCCTCCAACCCGGGCCTGACGTCCCGGTTCTCCAAGTTCGTACGGTTCGAGGACTACAGCACGGACGAACTGGTCACCATCGTGGCCGGGCACGCCGCCGCCTCCGGGTACGAGTGCGCCCCCGACACCCTCGCGGTCCTGCACACCCATGTGGACGCCCTCCCACGGAGCCGGTCCTTCGGCAACGCCCGGCTCGCCCGGCAGCTGCTGGAGGCGATGATGACGAGCCAGGCCCGCCGGCTCGGCGGACTGCGGTCGCCGAGCCTCGCCGACCTCACCACACTGCTGCCGCAGGATCTGCCGGGCGGGCCGGTCGCGGGGCAGCAGGTCGCCGGCCGGCAGCCCGCCCTGTGAGAAGCCCGTGAAGGGCCGGGCCCCCCTGCCGTGAAGGCGGAACGCCCGCCGGTTCCGCGACCGGCGGGCGTTCCTGTCACTGCCGGCCACTCACACGGTGAGCCGGAGGGCTTCCAGCCAGTTCTGCGGCTCCGTCGATCCACCGAAGACCCACGGTTCCTGGCCGTTGCACTTCAGACCGCCCCACCCGTGATCGCCGCCGAGATGGTTGTTCTGGCAGACGTTGCCCTCGCCCACGTCGATGACGAAGCCGCTGAGGTTCGGCGCGCTCTGGCCGGCCGTCCCCAGAACCAGGTCGACGCCGTTGGCCGCGTCCTCCCAGCCGGTGGTGTATCCGTCCTTCTGGACGAACTCGTTGGCATTCACGCCCTTGGTGCCCGCGACCGCGATGTTCAGGGCCGTGATGGCACCGCCGTCCTTGCCCGCCGTGGCCCCGTCGCACACCGGTGCCTGCCAGCCGTCGCCCTTCACATAAGCCCGATAGCAGATGTGCCGGCCGGGGCTCGACGCGGCCAGCCGCTGGACGGCGCCGGCCGCGGTGTTCGGCGCGGTCTCGGGCGCCACGGGCTTCTGTACCGGTTTCCCCGCCTGCTTCGTCGGCTCGGCCGTCCTGTCGGCGGTCGGAGGCGGCGGGGCCTGCTTCGCCTGGGGAGCCGCCGACTTCTTCGGCGTGGGCTTCTTCGTGGCCGTCGGGTCCGTCGTGGGTTCCGCCGGCGCGTAGGCACCACGCGGCGCGTCCAGGGGACCGTCGTCGAGAACGGTGTCGGACCCGGCGGCCACCGCCACGTCGTCCTTCTTCTCCCCCGCCTTGTCGGTGGCCCAGATCAGCAGCGGTACGGCGAGCAGGACGACGCCCGTGATACCGGCGGCGGCGAGCAGGGACTTCTTCGGTTTGCCGGACGGCGGTTCGCCCGCCCCGCCCGCGGCCGCCGCGGCCATGCTCCCGGTGGCGGCCGGTTCCCCTTCGCCCTGAGCCCGTGTTTGGGCCTGTGCCTGCGTCTGCGCCTGCGCGCTCGCGGACCCGGCCGCGCCCGCCGGTTCCGGCTCCGGCTCCTGTCGCGGGGAGGACCGGCCGACCGGGGACCCCGTGACCGCCGTGTCCGGCTCCTCGGCCGGGCGGGCCGCCTCGTTCCCGGCGGTGTCCGGGTCCGGGCCGGGAATCCGCCCGGTCCCGCCCTCATGGCCTCCCGGAGTCGGTATCGGGCCCGGGTCGGCCGCCGCCGGCCCCAGGGAGACCGCTCGGCGGACGGAGACCCCGCCCGTGGCGTTCGACGGTTCCGTACTCTCGGCGGTACGGGCGGTCCCGGCCGCCCCGGCACCTCGTTCCGGTTCGTCGGGTGGGGACTGTTGCTGGCGCCTTGCCATCATTCTCCTTTGACTGTGGTCAGTGGTCAGTGCTGGTGCTCGACAGGTGGGGGTCACCGCATGTCACCCGGGGGGCCCACCGGTCCGGTACAGCGTTCGGGCCAGCCGCGGCCCTCGTGAAGGCGGAATCCCGTGGCGAGCGCGTCCTCGAGCTGCGCGCGCGCCTTCAGGTCCAGTGCGCCCAGTTCCTGCGGCCCGTCCGTCCAGGCGGACGCGTTTCCGGGGAGCTCGCGCAGCAGCACCACGGAGGAACCCGCAGGACCGGTCCATGTGCCGAGCACCCGGAAACCGGTCCCCGGGACGAAGACGATCTCCTCGTACGTCTCCGGGGAGCCGCCCGGCCGGTCGAGCAGTTGCCGTACCTTGCGCCCGGTGACGGACCAGATGGCACAGCCCGCCCGGGCCCCGGCCGGGAGCACCGACGCCCCGGCCACGGCACTGACCGGGCCGGGGTCGCACACCACCGCGCCGGCGTCGGGCCAGGATCCGGCCGTGTCTCCACCGCGCAGGGCCACACCCCGGTAGGACGGCAGCCGACGCAGGGCGGAAGCCAGGCAGCCGGCGTAGGGCAGCAGACGCCCCTCGCCGGTGTGCAGGTCGCGGGTCAACTCGCGGTGGTGCAGCGGAGCTCGTTCGGCGGTGAGGTAGGCGTGCACGGCGACGAGGTCGGTGCGCACCGCCTCCAGTTCGTGGTCCCGCAGCGCGGGCATCCGGGTGAGCACCCGGGAGACCGCCGCGGCGTGCCGCTCCCAGGCGCCCGCCGCGATGTCACGGAATGCGGCACGCTCGGCGGCCCCGCTGACGTGCCCCGGAGTGAACGGCAGGGGCACGGACCGCCCCCGAGCCACCGGCACCTTCACGCCGTCCGACGTTCTCCCGGCCCCTGACGTCTGCGGCGCCTGCGCCCCATGTGGCATCCGGCCGGTGCCCGCATCTCCGGGGCCGTCATCCGAAGCCCCGGCGCCATCGGCGTCCTCAGCCTCCAGCACCCCACGCGCCCCGGCACCGGGCAGGGTACGGGCCTCGGACCGGAGACCGTAATCCCCACTCCGCTCCACGTCGTCGTCGGCCGATGCGCGGCCGGACCCGCCCGTCGCCCCGGTGCCGGCACCGGGACCGGTCGGCTGACGTACGTCGACGGCCGCCGGGCCCGCGCGACCGCCCGTCGGCACAGCGACTGCCTGCGCCCTGGCCGGCCCGGGAGAAGCACCGGCTTCCCCCTCGCTCCGGTGTCCGGGGGGAACCCGCAGGGCTGGTGCTTCCCGGAGAGCCCCGCCGTCACCTCCGGCGGCCGGCGGTCCCGAGGAAGAGGTGAGCGTCGGACGGGGCGCCGCCACGCCCGCCGGGGGCTCGCGCTCCTCGCTCCCGGAAAGCACCCGCCTCCCGGGCAAGGCCGTGACCTCCCCTCGCGTGCCGGACAGACCCGCCCCGGAGGGCATCCCATGGTCCGGCCCGCCCGACGCACGTGCGCCGACCGGAGGACCGACGCCCTCCCCCACCCCGGACGGGGACATGGACTCCGCCACCCCGCCGGGCACGCCCACCCCGGACGAGGACACGACCTCCGCCACTCCGCCGGGCGCAGCCACCCCCGGCACAGCGGCCACCCCTTCCACCCGGCCGGACGCACCCACGACCGACGGCGACATGAGCTCCTCCGCCCCACCGGGCGCACCCACCCCGGACGAGGACACGACCTCCGCCACTCCGCCAGGCGCAGCCACCCCCGACACAGCGGCCACCCCTTCCACCCGGCCGGACGCACCCACGACCGACGGCGACATGAGCTCCTCCGCCCCACCGGGCGCACCCACCCCGGACGAGGCG
>NZ_JBVIIM010000013.1:178139-217766 GCF_055569765.1 Streptomyces sp. NPDC031365
GACACAGCGGCCACCCCTTCCACCCGGCCGGACGCACCCACGACCGACGGCGACATGAGCTCCTCCGCCCCACCGGGCGCACCCACCCCGGACGAGAGCGCGGCCTCCATCACCCCGACCGGCGCAGCCGGCGCCGACCCGGGCGCGGGCTTTGCCGGTCTGCCGTACACACCCGCCCCGGACTCCGTGGCCGGCGGGCCGGTGGTGACCGTGCCGGGTCCGGGGGGCGCTGAGCCAGTGGGTCCGGGGCGTGCCGCGGTGATGTAGCGGATGCCCGGTACGCCGTACTCGGCGGCCAGGCGGCGCAGTTCGCCGTCGGTGCCGGCGGGCCTGCCGCGTACCAGCAAGGTGGTCCGGGACCGGATGTCCGCTTCGAGGCCACGCAGGAGCAGGGACAGCGCCGACAGCAGTGAGTCGTCGAACGGCTGTCCCGGTGTGCCCAGTTCGACGGAGCACACCTCCGGGTCCACGGCCTGGCCGGCCGGCCGGGGACGGGGAGTGTCCGCCGTCCACAGGGCGATTCCGGCCCGGGTCACGGTGGCCCGCCAGCGGTCGGTCAGCCGTAGCGTCCCCGGTTCAGTGCCACTGGGCGTCCCTTCGGGCAGATGTGTCTCCACCGCCCTGGGAGCCGGGGCCCTCCCCTCCGCGTCGGTGGGTCCGCAGACCACGGCCGACACGAACGGTTGCCAGGTGGGTCGCCCGTCCCACCCCAGCAACGTCGGCCGGGGTGCCGTCCCGGGCACGGTACGGTCGGCGACCAGTGGCAGGCCCGTGAGCACCTCCACCTCGGAGCCCAGCAGGTCGGCGACCGACTGGCCGAGCCCCAGCAGGTCGCGGCGGCCGCCCGGCGCGAGCCGTGCGCGGGAGCGCTGGTCACCGGGCAGCGCCGCGAGGACGGCGGCCACCTCGCCGGCTTCGACATCCTCCGCCCCGGGGGCACCGACCAGCACCGTGGGGCGCTCGTTGTCGACGGGCACCGCGAAGCACAGGTCGTCGGGGGCCGGGGCGGGTGCCCCGGCCGGCCGGATCACCACGCCCGCCGGCACCCGGTCCACGACACAGCCGCCGGCCGTCCGTGCGGGCAGCCGGCCCAGGGCCTCCTGCCAGGCGGGCTCCGGCGCACGCGGCCCCAGCGTCCGAGGCGCTTCACCGGGAGCGAACCGCCGCCATCCGCCGGTGTCACCGTGAACGAACAGCGTGCCCCCGGGCGCGATCAGAACAGGTCCGTCCGGAGCGATCACCTCCAGGTCCCAGGCGTCGGCGATCCTGCGGGCCACGCCGGGCCGGTCCGGCCGGTCCGCGCCGGCGCCGGATGCGACGAGTCGTACCCGGCCGGTGCCCCGGGCACGGAGGGAGTCCAGCAGTGCGCCCAGCCGTGCCCGGAGCTCGGCGTCCTCCGTCGTGTCCGCTGCGGCGGCGCCGACGACCACCGTGACGACGTCTTCTTCTCCGATGGCACCCGCCACCTCGGCGAGGACGTCCAGCGGGAAGGAGTCGTCGGCGGCGGAGCGCACCACCAGGACGCCGTCCACGTTCTCGACGGGCAGGGCACCCGCCGCACTCCCGGGGCCGGCGCCGGTGCCCGGGCCGTTGGCGGTCCGCCCTGCCGCGGCCCTGCCGCGCCACCCGAGGACGGATGACCAGCGGCTCACGTGCCCATCTCCCGTACCGGCCGATCATCCGGGGTGCGCTCCGGCACACCGTCCGGCCCGCCGGCGTCCTCATCGACCTCGTCCGCTGCTCGGTCCACCGTGCCGGCCACGGTCCGATCGCCCGACGGGCCCGAGTCCCGTGCCCCGTCGTACGCCCCGTCCACCGCCCCGTCCACCGCCTCGCGCACCGCGTCGCGCACCGCGTCGCGCACCGCGTCGACCTTCAGCAGCATGCCGACCGAGGCCGAGGGGTTCAGGTACAGCTCGTGTCCCTCGGGAACCAGCCACAGCAGGTTCTCGACACCGACCGGTTCGAAGGCGAGGTGCCCCGCCATGTGCAGCAACGCCGGGGACGTGAACAGCGGAACGACGGGGGTTCCGTCCGGGGTCGCGGCACTCAGCGGTGCGCCGTCGGGGCCGGTCAGGACGGCCACCTCACGGCCCACGAGCGCCGCCGGCACCGCCTCACCGGGCCCATAGCCCGTCGAGGCCAGCTGGATGGCCTCGTCCACCTCGTCCGCCGGTTCGGGCCAGCCGAGCGCGCGGGGGGAGGGCCGGTAGCCGGGGTTCTCCTGCCACTCGACGATCTCGCCATCGGCGCCGGACCGCCACCGGCCGACGATCGCCCAGTCCGGGGGTGGTTTCTCCGGTCCGGACCACGCCGGTTCGACCATCGCGAACCAGTGGTCGGGGGTGCGCCGGGCAGCCTCACGGATGTCGTCCGGTACGGGCGGGAGTTCCGGACCGGCGGCGGTTGCCGTGGCACCGGCCATGGCCCCCGCCGCACCCGCTGCCGTCGGCTCGCCCGCGGTCGTGGCGCCTGCGGTGTCCGGCTGGGTCATCGCTGTCCTCGGTCGGTGGGGAGGAACGACGAGCCGGCCGGCGGATCGCCGTCCGCCGTGTCGTCGTGCCAGAGGAGACGGCGTGCGGTCGTCGCGTCGGTGACGAGCGAGGTGAGCAGCCCGGCCCGCAACGCGGCGCGGACCGCCTCGGTGTTCCGCGCACCGTCCGACACGCCTATCAGCTCGGGCATGTCCCGGAGTTGGGCCGGGGCGACACAGATCATGCGATCGTCCAGCTCGGTGGAGATCACCCGCCCGGTCGCGTCGAGGACCCGGCCGGCCAGGTCCGCGCACGCGCCCGACATCCGATAGATCTCACGTCCCCGGTCCGTCAGGGCGTCGTACATCGCCGACGACGTGGCGTCCCACGCGCTGATGCCCACGACGGCCTTGGTGATCCGTTCGAACCGGCTCACCGTCTCGGCGATGGCCGGCTGGCTGCGCAGCACGGTGGCCGTCGTGGCGTCCGGCAGGATGAACGGGGCGTAGAGGGGAAAAGCCGTACCGCCCCCGGCCGCGGCGATGCGACGGACCGCGGCGACCGCGGGGGCGTGGGTGAGGTCCGGTCCGTGCACGCCGGTCAGCTGGACCACCTCGCAGGGCGGCAGCCGGGTCACCGCCTCGCTGAGCGCGTCCACGGCGGGGCTGCCGTCCAGTCCGAGGACGTCGCCCTCCTGCGCGATCGCCGTGATCAGCTGGGCCGCCGCCGTTCCCAGCCAGCGGCTGACGTGATGCCGGTCGACCGGGCCCGCCGGGTCGTTCCCGCTCCGGGGCAGATGGACGACGACGGCGTGTCGGAGTGCGAACCGCTCGCTCAACGACTGCCCGAGCCGGGCGTCGATCTCGGCCGGAACGGTGATGTCGATCCGTACGATGTCGTGGGCCACGGCCGCGTCGAGGAGGCGGGCCACTTTGAAGCGGCTGATGCCGAACTCCCGGGCGATCTCCACCTTGGACCGGTTCTCGAGGTAGAAGCGCCGGGCGACGGACGCGGCGAGCAGCGTGTCGATCGGCGCGGGGGGTGCCGCCGGCCCGCCGAGTTCGTCCACGCCGGTGTGCTGGGGCCGCATCATCGGTCCCGGCCGGGACCGAGCGGGGCGCCGAGGGCCCAGGAGGCTCTGTCCTCTCCGTCGTTCTTCGGGGCTCCGCGCTTGCGGAGTCGCTCCTCCCGCACAGCAGGCCGTCCGGTGCGGGCGCCCGGCACACCGCCAGTTGTCAACACGTCGCTCCATTCGTCAGGGCCGCGGGTGCGCACGGAACTTCTGTGCTGGGGGGGAGGTTCCGCACCCCACCCGAGAGGCTGCTCGCGCCCAGTGCAACGGGTGGGGACGCCAGAGGGTTCAGGTGTCCCGGACGGCGAACTGCCCGCCCGTCGCTCGTGAGTCGCGTGTCACGAAGGTCCCAGCGGCTCCCGGGACCGAACCGGACCGGGTAGGGGCGACCGCAACAACGGTGAAGTTTCCCCATATCGGACGAGTGGCCGGTGCCCGCGGAGGGAATGAACCATGCGACTCCCCTCCCCCCCACCAGCACCTCAGGGAGCCCCATGCTGCGTGGCATCGACGTGAGTTCGTACCAGTCGTCCTCGTACGACACCGACGGCCTGTCCTTCGTCTTCGTCAAGGCGACGGAGGGCCGTACGTACACCAACCCCAAGCTCTCGGCCCAGACGAAGAGGGCCCGCGACGCCGGTCTGGTGGTCGGGTTCTACCACTTCCTCTGGCCGGGCAACCTCACCGCCCAGGCGGAGTACTTCGTGGGCAGGGCCCCGGAGAAGCGGGGCGACATCCTCGCGGTCGACTGGGAGCGGACGGGCGAGGGCACCCGCGCGAGCAACTCCGAGAAGGACCGCTTCATCCGCAAGGTGAAGGAACTGCGGCCCAACAACAGGGTCATTCTGTATTGCAATCGGGATTTCTGGCTGAACGTCGATACGACGTCCTATGCCGGTGACGGCCTCTGGATCGCCGACTACGTCACCGCCGGGAAGCCCCGCATCAAGGCCAAGTGGCGCTTCCACCAGTACACCGACGACCCGCTGGACAAGAACGTGGCGGACTTCTCCAGCAGGTCGTCGCTCAAGGAATGGGCCGCGGACGCGTAGCCCCTGTCCTAGCCCTTGAACTCCGGCTTGCGTTCCGGGGAGGCCTCCCCGAGGGCCTTGGTGACGGCCTCGGCGCCCGCGCGCAGGCCGTAGACCGGGGTGTCGGGCTGCTGGCGCCAGGAGTCGTCGATGCCACCCGCGTCGACGGTGTCGAAGCCGAGCTCGTCGATCAGGGCCCGGACCTTCCGCTTGGCCGCCTCGTCGTCGCCGGCGACGGGGAGGGCCATCCGGTCGGGGGCGCCGGCCGGGCGGTGGCGGTCCAGGATGTCCTGGGAGTAGGTGCCGTTGAACGCCTTGATCACCGCGTGGCCGATCCGGCGTTCCGTCCAGCGGCTCTCGGTGACGCCCTCGTCCTCGATGCCGGCGATCCTGCCGTCCCGCTGCTGCGGGTAGTAGTTGCCGGTGTCGATGACGGCCACGTCGGCCGCGGCCTCGTCGAACAGGCCGGACGGGAGGTCCGGTACGGCCTTGAGGGGAACCGTGACGACGACGATCTCCGCACCGCGTGCCGCCTCCTCGGCACGCACCGGGGTCGCGCCCGTCTCCTCGGCCAGCTCCTTGAGCGTGTGGGGGCCGCGGGAGTTGGCGACGGAGACGTCATGGCCGAGCGCCGTGAGCCGCCGTGTGAGGTTTCCGCCGATGTTGCCCGCGCCGATGATGCCGATCTTCATGTTCCGCTCGCCTCGCCCTTCCGGGGATCGATGTCCGTTCCGGTTCCCTTCGGAACCCGCGTGATCGGCACCAACCTCCCGGACGGGCGGGCTATTCCGGACCTACGCGTTCAAGTGCGCCCAGAACTCCTCGAACGACAGGACCTTGTCGCCGTTCAGGTCGCGGGACTTGATCAGGGCCTCCGCGACCGACTCGGTGACGTTCCAGTCCCCGCCCTGGGCCAGAGCGGTCTTGAACTCGGCAGCGGTGATGAATCCGTCCCCGTCCGTATCGATCCGCTCGAACTGCTTGCGCGCTTCCTCGACGTCCGCCACCGGTCCGCCCCTCATCTCGTACTTTGCCGTCTTGCTGACGCAGGTCAGATTATCGGGCCACCTGAGACTCCAGTGCGGCGACCACCCACCCGAACTCCTTCTCGTAGGCGGACGGGGGCTCCAGGCCGTTCACGATCGCGGACAGTTCGCGGTAGCGGGCGAGGCGTACGTTCGTCGCCGACGCGAGGCGTTCCAGTACGGCGGCCGGGTCGGCGTCGCCGATCAGCTCGCGCAGCACGGCGGCGGCGCGGGGGGCGCCGGGTGCGACGCCGTCCTTCAGGGCGCCGCCCGCGAGCTGGACCAGTCGGCTCATGAACCACAGGGAGCTGCCGGCGGGGACGTCGGGTCCCCGGTCCGCCGCGTTGAACTCGATCATCCTGCGCATGGTGGCCCGGAATTCCGGGTCCCGGATCAGCTCGGCCAGCTCCACCCAGGCGTCCACCTGCTCGGGGGTGGGGTCGTCGGGCAGGTCGGCGGCGGCGAAGCGCAGGCGTTGGCGGATGTCGGGGTCCGCCGTGTCGATGCCCTCGAAGACCTCCCCCATGAAGTCGTCGATGATGCGCCGGCGCTCGGCGGTGGACAGTCGGGCCAGTTTGTTCATGAGTGTCGTCTCCTCGGCGGTCGAGCCTCGTCGTGCCACGGTCGACAGCACCGCGCGGGTCGCCTTCAGCGCCCGGATCTGCGCGTCCAGCGCGGCCACATGCGCCGCCGCGACCTGCGCGACCGTCGTCTCGCCGGTCAGCACCCGGCGTACGTCGGCGAGGCCGAGGCCCAGCTCGCGCAGGGTGCGGACCAGTTCCAGACGGGCGACGGAGCCTGCGTCGTAGAGCCGGTAGCCGCCCGTGGAACGGGCCACCGGCGGCAGGGCGCCCTCGTCGGACCAGTAGCGGATGGTGCGCACGGACAGACCGGTGGTACGGGCGAGCTCGCCGATGGTGAGAAGTCCGGTGCCGTCTTCGATCATGTCTGCGAGTCTGGGCCTTCCAGTGGGTGGAGACTCAAGGAGCGGGTCGGTGGCGGACACTCTGCGGGACATACTCGACGCGGCGGCGCGCGGTGTCTTCCCGGCGGCGGACGGGTGCACGACGGTGCTGCCCCAGCCGTCCGGCCGGGACGCGGGGGTGCTGGCGTTCACCGCGCACTCCGTCGTCTTCACCGACGAGGACCCCGCTTGGGTGCGGCGGACGCTGGCCTCGGCCGACTGCGACGCCCTGGCCGCCACCATGAACGTCCGTTTCCTGGCCGCCTTCACGGAGCGCACCGGGCGGCGGACGGACACGATCGACGTCATGACCGTGGCCCCCGCGCTCGCCGGTGGTCCGCCGTCGGCCCTCGAGGAGATCCACGACGCCGGCCACCCCCGGGTGGTGAGCGCCCTCGGACGGCGTGACCACGTGCGGGTGTGGACGGTGGACGGGGGTGTGCTGGTCCTGGGGCGCGGGGTCGCGGGGCGGCTGGAGGTCGCGGTGGAGGTGGCGGAGGAGGCGCGGCACCGGGGCCTGGGCCGTCGGCTGGCGCTGGCGGCCCGGCGGCTGTCCGGGGGCGAGCCGGTATGGGCGCAGATCTCCCCCGGGAACGCCCGCAGCATGCGCGCCTTCCAGGCAGCCGGATACCGGCCGGTGGGCTCGGAGGCGTTGTTTCTTCCGGGCCCCTGAGCACACAGGAAGGGCGGAGTCTCAGCGGTCCAGGACGCGCATTTCGAACCAGGTGGTCTTGCCGCGGGGCAGCAGGTCGACACCCCAGCGGTCGGCGAGTTTGTCGACGAGGAAGAGACCGCGGCCGCTGATGTCCAACTCCTGGACGGGCATGAGGCAGGGCAGGCCGCGGGAGGGGTCGCGGACCTCGATACGGATCCAGCCGCGCCGGTGGCGCATCCGGAGGCCGAAGACACGGGCTCCGGTGTGGCGCACGGCGTTGCCGACCAGTTCGGAGACGAGCAGGACGGCGTCCTCGGTCGTCTTGGTGGTGAGGCCCCACTGGCGCAGGATGACGACCTGGACAAGCCGGCGGGCGGTGGCGGCCGACTCGGGGCGGGACGGTAACGGAACCTCCGCCTCCGTGGGGTTGCCGAACAACTCCAGCGCCTGCAGGGCGCGTTCGTCCTCGACCGTCGGCGACCAGCGCGACGCGGTCGCACGTCCGTCTCCCCGCGGCTGTTCCATCCCATCCAGCCCCGCCATGCCCTCATCATGGCCGCCCGAGGGATCCTCCGGGGTCGTTCCGGGGGAATGCACCCCCCGTACGCCACCGCCAGGCATGGGGCCTCCGGCATATGCAGCTGACACTTCGGAGCCACCGAAGGCCCGTCCTGGCTGCGGAAACGGCTCACTCTGAGGCAATCGACGGGCTCCCTCGACACGAACGGCTTAAGGGTGTACCAAGGCTCCCATAATCCGCCCCATCGAGGGACCCGGATCAGACATCGCGTCAATTGCAAGACCCCGGAAGGGTTTTTCAGCAGCGCTTCACAGGAACTTCGCCTTTCCGGGACCCTCCTCGACGAAGCTGCGCATCCCGCGCTCCCGGTCCTCCGTGGCGAACAGGCCCGCGAACCAGTTGCGTTCGACGGCGAGACCGGTCTCGATGTCGGTCTCCAGGCCGGTGTCGACCGACTCCTTGGCCGCGCGCAGCGCGATCGCCGGGCCCTGGGCCAGCTTCGCGGCCCATGCGTGCGCCTGCGGGTAGACCTCCTCGGCGGGGACCACGCGGTCCACCAGGCCGAGCGTCAGCGCCTCGTCGGCCCGGACCTGGCGGCCCGTGAAGATGAGGTCCTTGGCCTTGGACGGTCCGATCAGCCGGGACAGCCGCTGGGTGCCGCCCGCGCCCGGGATCAGGCCGAGCAGGATCTCGGGCTGGCCCAGCTTGGCGTTCTCCCCGGCGATGCGGTAGTCGGCGCAGAGCGCGAGTTCGCAGCCCCCGCCGAGCGCGTAGCCGGTGACGGCGGCCACCACCGGCTTGGGGATTCGGGCCACGGCGGTGAAGGAGTCCTGCAGGGCACGGCCTCGCACGACCATCGCCGCGTGGTCCATCGCCTGCATCTCCTTGATGTCCGCGCCCGCCGCGAACACCTTCTCGCCGCCGTAGATCACCACGGCGCGCACGTCCTCGCGGCGCGTGGCCTCCTCGGCGAGTTCCTTCAGACGGTCCTGCGTGGCGACGTCCAGCGCGTTCATGGGCGGCCGGTCCAGCCGCAGCGTGCCGACGCCTTCGGCGACTTCGAGATGTACGGTCATGGCAGCAGGTTAACGGTGACTAACGGGGTCGGCGAAGATGCGTCCGGTCACACACGGCCGGGGGTCCGGGGGTCGCCCCCCGGGCAGACACAGCACGGTGACCAACGGCGTCGGCGAAGGTGCGGCCGGTCACACACGGCCGGGGGTCCGGGGGTCGCCCCCCGGGCAGACACAGCACGGTGACCAACGGCAGCGGCCCCGGTGCCGTACCGCACACCGGGGCCGTACGCGTCGCGCGAAGGGTCAGGCCTTCCACTTCTCCCAGGACATGTTCCAGCCGTTGAGGCCGTTGTCCGGGGCGACGGTGGCGTCGTTGGAGTTCTTGACGATCACCACGTCGCCGATCATGGAGTTCTCGAAGAACCAGGCACCCGGCGCCTGCTTGTCCCAGCCTCCGCGCACATCGCGCAGGCCGATGCAACCGTGGCTGGCGTTGTAGTTGCCGAAGGCGCCGCCACCCCAGTAGTTGCCGTGCAGGAAGGTGCCGGAGGTGGTCAGGCGCATGGCGTGCGGGACGTCCTTGATGTCGTACTCACCGCCGTAGCCGACCGTGTCGCCGTTCATCCGGGTCACCTTCAGCCGCTCGCTGATGACCATCTGGCCGTTCCAGGTCTCCATGCCGGCCTTGCCGGTGGTGACCGGGATGGTCTTGATGACCTTGCCGTCCCGCTCGACCTTCATCGTCAGCTTCTTGGCGTCGACGACGGAGACCTGCTCGCGGCCGATGGTGAAGGAGACGGTCCTGGACTGCTCGCCGTAGACGCCGTCACGGCCCTCGACACCGTCGAGGTTGAGGTCGACGGTGACCTTGGTGCCGGCCTTCCAGTACTTCTCCGGCCGGAAGTCGAGGCGGTCGTTGCCGAACCAGTGGCCCTCGACCTCGACGGCCGGCTCGGTGGTGATGCGGACGGCCTTCTCGACGTCCTCGGGGTTGGTGATGCCCCGGGTGAAACGGAGCGAGAACGGCATGCCGACGCCGACCTTGGAGCCGTCCTCGGGAGTGAAGGTACCGGTGAAGGTGTTCTTCGGCGTCAGAGTGGTGAAGCTGGAGTCCTCGGCCGCGGTGCGGCCCTCGGAGTCCTTGGCGACCGCGTGCACCGTGTACTTGGTGGAGGCGGCCAAATGGATGGACGGCGTCCAGGAGGCGCCGTCGCCGGATATCTCCCCGTCGACCTTGTCCCCGTCCGGGTTCTTGACGACGACCTCGCTCAGCTTGCCCTTGCCGACGGTCACCTTCAGCGCGCCAGTGGTCTTGACGGCCTTGGCGCCGTCCTCGGGCGCGATGCTCACCACGGCCTCGGACTGCTTGCTCCGCGCCGCGGTGGTGTCCTTGCCCTTGCCCTCACCCGTGCCGGACCCCCCGTCCGACCCTCCACCGCTGCAGGCGGTGACCGCCAGCGCCAGTCCGAGTGCCAGCGCCGCCAGTTTCCTGCCGCCGCGCCCCCGCGCGCCGACCGACGCCCCCGATATCGGCCCCACGTTCACTTGTTTCTCCCCTCGGCGGGCTCGGCCCACCGGGCCCGCGCCCCCGCGCGCCCCACGCGCGCTCGGCGCATGGTAACCACAGGCCAGGGGCGATCGAGGCGGCGGTTCTGTCACCGTTCCGTTCCAACTTCAACGGCCCGCCCGAGGGTTCGGATCAGCGCTGGTTCACCGCACCGCCCGCTTTCCATTCCTTCCAGTCCATGTTCCAGCCGCCGAGCCCGTTGTCCGGCGCCACCTTCTTGTCCTTGCTGTTGACGACCTCGACGACGTCGCCGATGAGACTGCGGTCGAAGAACCAGCCCGCCGGGGTGTCCGCGCCGCCGCCCTTGACATCGCGCAGACCGACGCAGCCGTGGCTGACGTTGCTGCTGCCGAAGACCTCGGGCTCGGCCCAGTAGTTGCCGTGCAGGAACGTGCCGGAACTCGTCAGGCGGATGGCGTGCGGGACGTCGGGGATGTCGTACTCGCCGCCGAAACCGACCGTTCGGCTGTTCATGCGGGTGACCTCGAGCATCTCGGTGATCACCATTTTGCCGTTGTACGTCGGCGTCTTCCGTGCCCCGGCCGTGATCGGAACGGTGGTCAGCAGTTCGCCGTCCCGCCGTACGCGCAGGGTGTGCCGGGCGGCGTCCACCACCGACACCTGGCTGCGGCCCACGGTGAAGGTGAAGGTGCGGCGCTGGAGGCCGTACACACCGGGCGCGCCCTCGATGTCGCGCAGGTTCAGGTCGACGGTGACCTTGGTGCCAGGTTTCCAGTAGTGCTCGGGGCGGAAGTCCAGGCGGGAGTCGCCGAACCAGTGCGGGCGGATCTCGGCGGCCGGGCGCGCGGTGACGCGGACGGCGCGTTCGACGGCCGCGCGATGGGCGATCCTCCGGTTGAACTCCAGGGAGACGATCATGCCGGTGCCGACGGTGGAACGGTCCTCCGGAGCGACGTAGCCGATGAAGCGTTCCTCCGGGACATACGTCGTGAACGTGGTGTGCCGGGCGGAGCGGCGGCCGGAGCCGTCCACGGCCACCACGTCGACGGTGTACTTCGCGGCCAGCGCCAGCCGTTCGTCGTCGGGCTTCCAGGTCAGGCCGTCGGCGGAGACCCGGCCGGGAACCGGCGACTCCCGCGCGTCCTGCGACGCGAGGACCTTCACCGACTCCAGCCGCCCGTCCGGTACCCGCACCCGCAGCCCGGTGTCGGGGCGTACGTCCTCGCTGCCGTCGTCGGGGACCACCTGGATGACGTCCCCGCGGCCCGGTGGCCCGAACGCCCCGGCGACGGGACCGTCCGTGGTACACCCGGCGGTTCCGGTCAGCAGTCCTGCCCATGTCACTACGACGGCCAGCGCGGCCCTCGCGCGCCGTGCGCGCCCTTGTACGTGCCTCACGCGGTACCCAACGACGGGCCTCGCCTCCGGAAACGACCACGCCGCCCCCGGGGAAACGTGAGTGCGAGGCACGCTCTGGGCAGAACAGTGGGAGGACGACGCGCCGGGGCGCCGCGGCCGGAGCCGATGGGACGGGCCGCCGCACACCCTGTCCGCCGTCGTCCCCCACGAGCCGCGGGAGGCTGACAGGTGTCCAGCGCAGCCGAGCAGGAGGCGGTGGCCGGAGAGCGGGCCACCGGGGACGGGCGCCCGGCCGTCGTCGTGAACGGCGCCCGGCCGGTGTCGCCCGTGCCCACCGTGCCCGTGCGGCCGGGGCGGCCGACGCCGCTCGGCGCCCGGTTCCGGGTCGGCCCGGACGGGGTGGCGGGGACCAACTTCGCGTTGTGGGCGGGCGGCGCGGAGGGGGTCGAGCTGTGTCTGTTCGACGAGCTCGGCAGGGAGAGCCGCGCCCGGCTCACCGAACTGACCCACGGGATCTGGCACGGGTTCGTGCCGGGGGTGCCGCCCGGACAGCGGTACGGCTACCGGGTGCACGGCCGATGGGATCCGTGGACCGGCGCCCGCTGGAATCCGGCGAAGCTGCTGCTGGACCCGTACGCCCGCGCGGTGGACGGCGCCGAGGGCAATGACTACGGCGCGCTGCCGCCGGAGGTGTACGGACATGTCCGCGACTGGCCCGAGCAGCATGTCGCGGACACCGTGCGCGACGACCGGGACTCGGCCCCGTATGTCCCCAAGGGGGTGGTCGTCCACGATGACGACGACTGGGCGGACGACCGCAGGCCGAAGACGCCATGGGCGGACTCGGTGATCTACGAGCTGCACGTCAGGGGCTTCACCCAGCGGCATCCGGGTGTCCCGGAGGAACTGCGCGGTACGTACGCCGGTCTCGCGCACCCCGCGGCGGTCGAGCACCTGGTGAAGCTGGGTGTCACGGCCGTCGAGCTGCTGCCGGTGCACCAGTTCGCGCATGAGGACCATCTGCTGCGGCGCGGGCTGCGCAACTACTGGGGCTACAACAGCGTCGGCTACTTCGCCCCGCACGCCGGCTACGCGGCCTCCGGGACGAGGGGGCAGCAGGTCGGCGAGTTCAAGCGGATGGTGCGGGCCCTGCACGCGGCCGGGATCGAGGTGATCCTCGACGTGGTCTACAACCACACCGCGGAGGCGGGCGAGCTGGGCCCCACGCTGTCCCTGAAGGGCGTCGACAACCGCGGCTACTACCGCCTCCAGCCCGACGCGCGCCGGTACGCCGACTACACGGGCTGCGGCAACACCCTGCACGTCGTCCAGCCGCACGTGCTGCGCCTGATCACGGACTCGCTGCGCTACTGGGTGACGGAGATGGGCGTGGACGGTTTCCGCTTCGACCTGGCGGCGGCGCTGGCCCGCTCGATGCACGACGTCGACATGCTGTCGCCGTTCCTCGCGGTGATCGCGCAGGATCCGGTGCTGCGCCGGGTGAAGCTGATCGCGGAGCCGTGGGACGTCGGCTCCGGCGGCTACCAGGTGGGGGCGTTCCCTCCGCTGTGGACGGAGTGGAACGACCGGTACCGCGACGCCGTACGGGACTTCTGGCGGCACGCGCTGCCGGACGTACGGGAGATGGGCTACCGGCTGTCCGGGTCGAGTGACCTGTACGCCTGGGGCGGGCGGCGGCCGTACGCCTCGGTCAACTTCGTCACCGCGCACGACGGGTTCACCCTGCGGGACCTGGTGTCGTACGGGCGCAAGCACAACGAGGCGAACGGCGAGGGCAACCGGGACGGGACGGACGACAACCGCTCCTGGAACTGCGGCACCGAGGGGGAGACGGAGGACGCCGGCGTACGGGCCCTGCGGCGGCGGCAGTTGCGGAACCTGCTGACCACGCTGCTGCTGTCGACGGGGGTGCCGATGCTGGTCGCGGGCGACGAGATGGGCCGCACCCAGCGCGGCAACAACAACGCCTACTGCCAGGACAACGAGGTCGGCTGGGTGGACTGGGGCCTCCTGGACGACCCGGAGTGGCGGCCCCTGTTCGAGCTGACCTCCCGCCTGATCGCCCTGCGCCACCGGCACCCGGTGCTGCGCCGCCGCGCCTTCTTCTCCGGACGCCCGCACTCCGCGGACGGGCTGCGGGACCTCGCCTGGTTCACCCCGCACGGCACGGAGATGACCGAGGAGGACTGGTACGCGCCGGCCGGCACGCTCGGCATGTACCTCTCCGGGCGGGACATCCCGGGCCGCGACGAGCAGGGGGCGCCGGTCCTCGACGACAGCTTCCTGGCCGTCCTGCACGCGGGTCACGAACCGGTGGAGTTCGTGCTGCCCGGGCCGCCGTGGGCCGCGCGGTACCAGGTGGTCGTCGACACCGCGCGGGAGGAACAGGACCGGGCCCCGGAGGTGGAACACCGCGCGGGGACGCGGATCACGGTGCCGGGGCGGTCGGTGCTGCTGCTGCGGGTGCGGCCCTGACCGGCGGTGGCAGCGCGGTCAGCCGAGGATGCCCCGGTCGTAGCCCACCGCGACCGCCGCCGCGCGGTCCTTGGCGCCGAGTTTGCCGAAGATGTGGGTGAGGTGGGTCTTGACGGTCGCCTCGCTGATGAAGAGTTCGCGGGCGATCTCACGGTTGGACGTGCCCTTGGCGACCAGGGTCAGCACCTCGCGCTCGCGGGCGGAGAGCGGCTCGTTGCCGGGGGCCGCGGGCGTGCGCACGGCGGAGACCAGGCGGGAGGCGACGGCCGGTGACAGCACCGTACGTCCCCGCGCCGCCGCGCGGACGGCGGTGAACAGCTCCTCGCGGGGCGCGTCCTTGAGCAGATAGCCGGTGGCGCCCGCCTCGATCGCGGGGAGCGTGTCGGAGTCGGTGTCGTACGTGGTCAGCACGAGCACCCGCGCGCGGGCGCCCCGGCGGGACAGTTCACGGATGGCGTCGACCCCGCCCCCGCCCGGCATCCGCAGGTCCATGAGGATCACGTCGGGGTCCAGGGCGGCGGCCCGCTCCAGCGCCCGGACGCCGTCGGCAGCCTCACCGAGGACGCGGAATCCTGGCGCGGAGTCGAACATGCCGCGCAGGCCGTCCCGTACGACGGGGTGGTCGTCGACGATGAGGAGGGAGATCGCGGCTTCATCGGTCGCGGGGTCATCGGTCGCGGGGTCATCGGTCATGGCGGACCAACGGTACGCGAGCCGAGACCGCCGTCCCGCCGCCCGGTTCGGATTCGATGGTGAGCGCCCCGGCGACGCGTTCGGCGCGGGCCCGCATGCCGTCGAGGCCGAAGCCGCCGGCCCGGGTGTGTGCGGGGACGGCGAGCGGGTCGAACCCCTGTCCGTCGTCGCGGATGTCGAGGATGACCTCGTCACCCACGTAGGACAGGGTGACGCCGACCCGGGTGGCGGCGGCGTGACGCGCGGCGTTGGACAGCGCCTCCTGGACGATGCGCAGCAGTGTGGCCGCCACCTCGTCGTGCAGCGGCTCGGCGGTGCCGGTGACGGTGAACCGGGCCTGTACGTCCGTGCGTTCGCCCCACTCCGTGACGGTCTTCTTCAGGGCGTCCGGCAGCCCGCCGTCGGTGAGGGCGACCGGGGAGAGGTTGTGCACGGATCGGCGGGCCTCGCCGAGGCTCTCGCGGGCCAGGGTGAGGGCCCGGCCCATGTGGGTGCGGCCCAGGTCCGGATCGGGGGTGTTCACCGCGACGTGGAGCTGGGCGATGATGCCGGTCAGGCCCTGTGCGAGGGTGTCGTGGATCTCGGCGGCCAGGCGCCGGCGCTCGTCGGCCACCCCGGCCTCCCGTGCCTGGACGAGGAGTTGGGTGTGCAGGGCGGCGTTCTCGTCGAGGGCCTGCTGCAACGCTGTGTTGGTGCGCTCGAGTTCGGCGATGGTCTCCAGCCGGGCCCGGCCGCGGGCCTCCTCCAGGTCGGCGAAGTGACCGAAGAGGAGGACCAGCACGCTGTTGGCCGCGAGGAGTGCGCCGAAGAGCGACCAGCCCAGCCCGTCGCCCGGCGGCAGTCCGCCCGACTGGGAACCCGCCATCGTCACGGCGGTGGCGAACAGGCCGGTCTTGCGCAGACGGCGCGGAAGCAGGCGCTCGGTGCTGAAGTAGCCGATGACGGCGTAGAAGGCGAACAGCGGGTTCAGCAAGGTGAGGAGGAACCCGGTCGCCCAGCGCAGGGCGTACTGCCGGGCGCCCGCCACGGACGGTCCCGGACGGGTGCGCGCCACCCTGTCCCACCGGAGCTCCAGGACGACGGCCACGACGATCAGGACACCGCAGGCCCCTCGTTCACCGGTGCTCATGCCGAGGGCGTCGGCGGTGGTCCAGGCGATCAGGGTGCTCATGACCAGGAGTCCGTACGGCCCCCAGCGGTCGAACACCGCCCACCGGTCCTCGAGCGCCGTCGTCTCCGTCATGGCGTCATTGTCGGCCACGTCCGCGCGTCCGTTCCAGGTCGTCATTCCCAGCGGAACCAGTGCGAGGCGACCGCCGTGAGCAGCACCGTCCAGACCGTCAGTACCGCGAGGCGCATCCCTCCCGGCCAGTCGCCCGCCGCGGCCTCGTTGAGTGCCTGTGCGGCGGCGCCGAACGGGGTCCAGCCGACGATGCCGGCCAGCACGTCCGGCATCGCCTCGACCGGCAGCCACACACCCGCGCAGAACATCGCGGGAAAGAGCGCGGTCGACCCGACCGCGGTGGCGATCTTCGTGGTGCGCGACAGGGCGGCGAGCACGGCGCCCAGGGCGAGGGAGCCGAGCAGCGCGAGCAGCAGCGCGAGGAGGTAGCCGAACGGCTGCCGGGGCAGCGCCACGTCGAAGGCGAGCCGGCCGACCGCGAGGGCGACCAGGGCGGAGAGCAGCGCGGCGCCGCCGAAGACCAGCATCTGCGCCGTGAGCAGGGCGGAGGGACGTACCGGCGTGGTGGACATCCGGCGCAGGATGCCGGTCTCCCGGTATCCGGTGAGGATCGCCGGCATGGCCTGGAGGCCGCCGACGATCAGCCCGAGGAGAACGGCCACCGGCACGTAGGCCTCGACCGGGCGCAGACCGCCGAGGTTGGGGTCGGACTCGCGGAAGGACGGGATGGAGCCCAGGATGACCAGCAGCAGGGTGGGGAAGAGCATGATCCAGAAGATGCTGCCGGGTTCGCGCCGGAAGAGGCGGAACTCGGTTCTGAGGACGGTGGGGTCGAGGATGTCGGTGCTCATGCCGTGGCCTCCGTGAGGTCCAGGAAGGCGTCGTCCAGTGTGGCGTCGGTGACGCGCAGCTGGTGGGCGGTGACGCGGGCGCGGGCGAGGAGGGTGATGACGGCGTTGACCGTCTCGTCGGTGCCGGACAGCGTGACGCGGCCGTCCTTGTGGTGGACCGAGGCGAGCTCCGGCAGCGCGTTGAGGTCGTGGTCGTCCAGCGGGGCGGACGGGGTGAAGCTGATGACGGTGGCGCCCGCCGACCGGCGGACCAGCCCGGCCGGGGTGTCCAGGGCGGCGACCCGCCCCTTGTCGATCACCGCGATACGGTCGCAGAGGCGCTGGGCCTCCTCCATGAAGTGGGTGACGAGGAGGACGGTGACACCGCCCGCGCGGATGTCCTCGATGAGCTCCCAGGTGTCGCGCCGGGCACGCGGGTCGAGGCCGGTGGTCAGCTCGTCCAGCACCACGATCCGTGGGTTGCCGATCAGCGCGAGCGCGATGAACAGGCGCTGCTTCTGGCCACCGGACAGCTTGGCGAACCGGGTGGCCAGCCTGGGCGCGAGACCGAGCCGCTCGGCGAGCGGGCGCCAGTCGGCGGGGCGGGGGTAGAAGGAGGCGTACAGCTCCAGGGCCTCACGGACGGTGAGTTTGGGCTGGAGCTCGCTCTGCTGCAGCTGGGCGCCGAGGACACGGGTGACCTCCTTGTGGTCGGCGACGGGGTCGAGGCCGGTGACGCGGACACGGCCGGCGTCGGGGACGCGCAGGCCCTCGACACACTCCACGGTGGTGGTCTTGCCGGCGCCGTTCGGGCCGAGGATCCCGAAGATCTCGCCCTCCTGGACGGTGAAGGAGACACCGTCGACGGCCGCACGGCCTCCGTAGGACTTGCGCAGATCGGTGACGTCGATGACGGACATGGCTTCAGCCTCGCCGCGGCCGGGGCGCCGGCACATCGGCCGGTGCGCTCGGCCCGGCATCGGCCGATCGGCTGATACGGAGGTACGACCTTCCGTACGACTCCGGTGTCCGCCCAGGTCGTAGGACCAGCGGCGGAGGCCGGTCCGGCCAAAACTCGGTGGGCAGCGTCAGTCCCCATCCGTAGGCTCGCTGCTGATGCCCACGACACCTCCTCCCCCGGAAACCCGCCCCGCCGTGCGTACGCTGCTGCGCTTGTGGCCGTATGTGCGGCCCGTGCGGGCGCGGCTGTTCACCGCCGCGTTCATCGCGATCCTCGCCTCCTGCGTCGGGCTGGTCATCCCGCTCGTCCTGAAGTGGATGGTGGACGGCCCGATCGCCGACCGGGACCCCGCCGGGGTCTGGCTGGGCGCGCTGTACCTGCTGCTGCTCGGGCTCGCGGAGGCGCTGCTGTTCGGGTACCGGCGATGGCTGGTGGCGCGCCCGCTGTCGCGTGTCGAGGCGGGGATGCGGGCGGACCTGTACCGGCATCTGCAGCGGCTGCCGGTCTCCTTCCACGACCGGTGGCCGTCGGGCCAGTTGCTGTCCCGGGCCACCACGGATCTGATGCTGCTGCGGATGTTCCTGGCCTTCCCGCTGACGTTCCTGCTGGTCAACGGCGTGACGATCCTTATCGGTGTGATCATCATGCTGGTGCAGGACTGGGCGCTGGGGCTGGTCATCCTGGTGCCCGCCGTGCCGGTGCTGATCACCTGCGTGGTCTTCGAGAAGCGGTACTCCGGGGTGGCGCGGCTGGCGCAGGACCAGGTCGGCGATCTGACGACGGTGGTCGAGGAGGGTGTACTCGGCATCCGGATCATCAAGGGGTTCGGACGGCATCGCAGCCAGGCCCTGGCGTTCCGGGAGCTGTCGGGGAAGCTGCGGGGGACGGAACTGCACAAGGCACGGCTGCTCGCGACGATCCTGGGCGTCATCGTGACACTGCCGGAGCTGGCGATCGGGGCGGCGCTGGTGCTGGGGACGGTGCGGGTGGCGGACGGGTCGCTGTCCGCGGGGACGCTGGTGGCGTTCCTGTCCACGGCGCTGGCGCTGCGGTGGCCGGTGGACTCGATCGGATTCCTGCTGGCGATGAGCCAGGAGGCGGCGACGGCGACGGAACGGTACTTCGAGGTGATGGACGCGGAGCCGGAGTCCGGAGTGCGCGGGGAGACACTGCGCAGTCCGGCGTTGCGGGGTGCCGCCGCGCCCGTCCGTGCCGCCCTGGGGGCGCGCCCTCTGGGGGAGGCACAGGCGCCCGCAGCGACGGAGGGGTTGGTGTTCGAGAACGTCAGCTTCCGTTACCCCGACGCACCGGACGGGTCGTCACCCGTCCTGGACCGCATCGACCTGCACATCCGCCCCGGTGAATCCCTCGCCCTGGTCGGCGCCACCGGCAGCGGCAAGACGACACTCACCGCCCTCGTGCCCCGGCTGCACGAGGTCACCGAGGGCCGCATCACCCTCAACGGCACGGACATCGCCGGGATGTCCCGCGAGGAGCTGCGCTCACGGGTCGCCGTCGCCTTCGAGGAACCGACCCTCTTCTCGGCGAGCGTCGGCGAGAACGTACTGATGGGCGGCGGAACCGGCGAGGCCGACCTCGACCGCGCCCTCGCCGTCGCCCAGGCCGATTTCGCGCACGCGCTGCCGCAGGGCACGCGCACCCAGGTCGGCGAACAGGGACTCAGCCTCTCCGGCGGACAGCGCCAGCGCCTCGCGCTGGCCCGCGCGGTGGTCGGGAGCCCCGACTTCCTGGTCCTGGACGACCCCCTGTCCGCGCTCGACGTGCACACCGAGGCCGCGGTGGAGGCCGCCCTGCGCCGGGTGCTCGCGGACACCACGGCCCTCATCGTGGCGCACCGCCCGTCCACGGTCCTGCTCGCCGACCGCGTCGCCCTGCTCTCCGGCGGCCGGATCACCGCGGTCGGCACGCACCACGAACTGCTGCGCACCCACCCCGAGTACGCCCACCTCATGTCCGGGGACCCGGCGGGGGAACAGGAGGACCAGCGATGACGGCGGCCACCACCGCACCCGTCCGGGACGAGGACGACGACCGGACACCCGCGACCGGCGACCCCTTCGACCGGGACCAGCTGCCCACTCCCCCGGGCGCCACCGGCACGCTGCTGCGTTCCCTGCTCTCTCCCCTGCGGGGCAAGGTCGCCGTCACCGCGCTGTTGCTGCTGCTCCAGCAGGCCGCGGTGCAGGCCGGCCCGCTGCTGGTGGCGTACGCGATCGACAGTGCCGTGCCCGCGTTCCGCGGCAACGACAACGGCCCGCTGATCGCGGTGGCGGTGGGCTATCTGCTGTGCGCGACGGCAGCCGGCGCGTTCCAGTACGCGTTCGTCAGGGCGTCCGCCCGCGTCAGCCAGGACGTACTGCTGGACCTGCGCGGCCGGATCTTCCGCCACGCGCAGGAGCTCAGCGTCGACTTCCACGAGCGCTACACCTCGGGCCGCCTCATCTCCCGCTCCACCACGGACGTGGAGTCGCTGCGGGAACTGCTGGAGGAGGGCCTGCAGGAACTGGTGATGGTCGTCCTGTCGGCCGTGTACATCTCGGTGCTGCTGCTCTGGCTGGACCTGGGGCTGGGTGCCGTCGCGGTGGTGTCGTTCGTGCCGCTGTACCTGCTCGTACGGTCGTACCGGCGGCGGGCGGGGCGGGTGTACCGGAAGCGGTCGACGGCCATCGCGGCGGTGATCGTGAAGTTCGTCGAGACGATGAACGGCATCCGGCCGGTGCGCGCGTTCCGCCGGGAGGCCGCGAACGACGCCGACTTCGCGGTGCTGAACCGGCGGCACGAGCGGACCAACGGCGACGCGCTGCTGGAGATGGCCCGCTACGTCGTCGGCTCCCGGGTGACCGCCAACACGACCGTCGCGCTGATCGTGCTGTGGGGTGCCTACCGGGTGGCCGACGGGTCGCTGGAGCTCGGTGTGCTGGCGGCGGCGGTGCTGTACCTGCGGCGGCTGTACGACCCGATCGACCGGCTCGGCATGTTCCTGAACTCCGCCCAATCGGCGGCGGCCTCACTGGAGAAGATCGCCGGTCTGCTGGCGCAGGTCCCGTCCGTACCCGAACCGTCGGCGCCCCGGGAGCTCCCGGAGCGGCGGACCGGACTCCCCGGGCGCGAGGTCGTCTTCGAGGACGTCCGTTTCACGTACCGCACCGGCGGCGAGGTGCTCCCCCGCTTCGACCTGCGTCTTCCGGCCGGGCAGACCGTCGCGGTCGTCGGCTCGACCGGCGCGGGCAAGTCGACGCTGGCCAAGCTGCTCGCCCGCTTCTACGACCCCACCGACGGCCGGGTGCTGCTCGACGGCGTGGAGCTCAGCGCTCTGACGGGACGCCATCTGCGGCGCGAGGTGGTGATGGTGACGCAGGAGGCGTTCCTGTTCTCCGGGACGGTCGCGGAGAACATCGCGATCGGGCGCCCGGACGCCACCCGCGAGGAGATCGAGCAGGCGGCGAAGGAGATCGGCGCGCACGACTTCATCGCCGCCCTGCCCGACGGCTACGACACCGACGTACGCAAACGGGGCGGCCGCATCTCCGCCGGTCAGCGCCAACTGGTCGCCTTCGCAAGGGCGTTGCTGGCCGACCCGGCGGTGCTCATCCTGGACGAGGCGACCAGCTCCCTGGACGTCCCCGGCGAACGGGCGGTGCAGCGGGCGATGGCGACGGTGCTGAAGGGACGTACGGCGGTGGTGATCGCCCACCGTCTGTCCACCGTGGAGATCGCGGACCGGGTCCTGGTGATGGAGCACGGGCGGGTGGTGGAGGACGGCAGCCCTGCCGAACTCATCGCCCGCACCGGCAGGTTCGCGGACCTGCACCGGGCCTGGCGGGACAGTCTCGCGTAGCCGGAGGGGGATACGGGGGAGAGTGATCACGTGATCGACGCGTACGAGGACCCCGGCACGCCCGACTGCCGGAGCGGGGCCCGCTATCTGTGGTGGCTGGTGCTGCGGCAGCCGGGGCGGTGCCTGGCGGGGGCGGTGTTCGGCAGTGTGTGGATGGTGCTGCTGGCGGCGACGCCGTACGCGATGTCGCGGGCCGTGGACGACGGGCTGGGACCGAGGGACATGGGGGCGCTGGCGCTGTGGACCGGCGCCCTGTTCGCGGTGCACGCCTTCAACTCCTGGCTGAGCATCATGCGGCACCGCACGATGACGCGGGTGCGGATGGACGCCAACTTCCGGACGGTGAAGGTGGTGGTGGGGCACACGGTGCGGCTGGGTGCCTGGCTGGAGCGGCGGACCGGGGCCGGGGAGGTCGTCACCATCGGGGTGGGCGATGTGCAGATGATCGCCCAGTCGCTCACGGCCGTGGGTCCGGGGATCGGCGCGGTCGTGGCGTACGCGGTGGTGGCGGGGCTGCTGTGGTCGGTGTCGCCGTTGCTGGCGGTGGTGGTGCTGCTGGGCGTGCCGGTGATCGGTCTCATCGTGGGGCCGCTGGCGGGACGGTTGCGGGGCACAGAGACGGAGTACCGGGAGCGGCAGGGGGTGCTGACGGCGCGGATCGGTGATCTCGCGGGCGGGCTGCGGGTGTTGAGCGGACTCGGCGGGAAGAACCTGGTCTCCGACGCGTTCCGCCGGGACTCGGGGCGGCTGCGGGAGCAGGGGTACCGGGTCGGGGCGGTGACGAGCTGGATGCAGGCGCTCGCCGCGGGGCTGCCGGCGCTGTTCCTCGCGGGGGTGACGTGGATCGCGGCGCGGCTGGCCGCGCAGGGCGGGATCACGGTGGGCGAGCTGGTGTCGGTGTACGGCTATGTGGCCGTACTGGTGTGGCCGGTGATGTTCCTCATCGAGTGCGGCTACCAGTTGAGCCGGGGTGTGGTGGCCGCCCGGCGGGTGGCGTCACTGCTGCGGCTGGAGCCGCCGGCCGACGCCGCCACCGCCGACCCGCCCGGCGAACCGTCCGTGCTGTACGACCCGGAGTCGGGGGTGCGGGTGCTGCCGGGCCGGCTGACCGCACTCACCGCCGCGCACCCCGCCGACGCGCTCGCGGTGGTGGACCGCCTCGGCCGGTACACGCCGTCGGAGGTGACCTGGGGCGGGGTCCGGCTGGACGGGATCGCGCTCGCGCGGGTGCGGGAGCGGATCCTGGTCGCCGACCCCGAGGCCGACCTGTTCGCCGGCCCGCTGCGGGAGGTGGTGGCCGGGCGCGCGGACGTGTCCGACGATGACGTGCTGCGGGCGCTGCACGCTGCCGCCGCCGACGACATCGTGCAGGGCCTGCCCGACGGGCTCGCCTCGACCGTGTCCGCGCAGGGGCGCAGTCTCTCCGGTGGTCAGCGGCAACGCGTGCGGCTGGCGCGGGCGTTGCTGGCCGATCCGGAGGTGCTGCTGGCGGTGGAGCCGACCTCGGCGCTCGACGCGCACACCGAGGCCACGGTCGCCGACCGGCTGCGTGCGGACCGGAAGGGGCGTACGACGGTGCTGGCGACCACCTCGCCGCTGGTCCTCGACCGGGTCGACCAGGTGCTCTTCCTGGCCGACGGCAAGGTGGTGGCGAGCGGCGGCCACCGTGACCTGCTCGACAGCGAGCCCGGATACCGGGACCTGGTGGCCCGGGACGCCGACGAGAGCGCCGACGAGGAGGCCGTGCGATGAGCGGGGAACGGCTTCCCCTCGCCGGGCCGGCCGATGTGCGCCGGGCCGCCGCGGGGCTGGTGCGGGCTGACCGGCGGGCCTTCGCCGGCGTGCTGGCGCTGAACGGGCTGGCGGCCGTGGCGGGGCTGGCCGGGCCCTGGCTGCTGGGACGGATCATCGACGAGGTGCGCGACGGGGGCGGGGTGGCGGTGGTGGACCGGCTGGCGCCGGTCATCCTGCTGTGCGCCTTCGCGCAGTTGCTGCTGTCCCGCTGGGCCCGGTACGTGGGGCACCGCTTCGGGGAGCGGACGCTGGCCCGGGTGCGGGAGCGGTTCGTGGACCGGGCGCTGGGGCTGCCGTCGTCGGTGGTGGAGCGGGCCGGCACGGGTGATCTGACGGCGCGGGGCACCGCGGATGTGACCACTGTGGGCACGACGCTGCGCGACGCCGGTCCCGCGCTGCTGGTCAACGCGGTGCAGTCGCTGTTCGTCATGGCCGCGGTCCTGGTGGTGGACCCGTTCCTCGGCGCCCTCGGGCTGCTCGGGCTCACGCCGATCTGGCTGGTGCTGCGCTGGTATCTGCGCCGGGCCCGCGACGCCTATCTCGCGGAGGGTGCGGCCAACTCGGACGTGGCCGAGATCGTCGCGGCGACGGCTTCCGGAGCCCGTACGGTGGAGGCCTTCCGGCTTCAGGAGCGGCGCATCCGGGCGAGCCGGGAGGCGCTGGAGACCTCCCGGCGCACCCGGTTCCACACGCTGTTCCTGCGCACGGTGTTCTTCCCGGTGGTCGAGGTGTCCTACGTCGTGCCGGTGGCCGGGGTGCTGCTGCTCGGCGGGTGGCTGCACCAGCAGGGCACGGTGAGCCTCGGGGCGGTGGTGGCCACCTGCCTGTATCTGCTGCAGTTGACCGGGCCGCTGGACGAGGTGCTGATGCGGCTGGAGCAGTTGCAGGCCGGCGGCGCCTCCTTCGCCCGGGTGGAAGGGCTGGCCCGTGCGCCGCGCGAGGCCCGGCGGGGTGACACTCCGGACCCCGCGGGCGACCGCTTCGACATGACCGGTGTGCGCTATGCCTACGACGGGGGCGGCGAGGTACTGCGCGGCGTGGATCTGACGGTGACACCGGGCGAACGGCTCGCGGTGGTGGGGCCGTCCGGCGCCGGCAAGACGACGCTGAGCCGGCTGCTGGCGGGCGTGGACGCGCCGACCGCGGGGACGGTCACCGTGGGCGGGGTGCCCGTGTCGGAGCTGGACCCGGAGCGGCTGCGGCGACAGGTGGCGCTGGTCACCCAGGAGCACCATGTGTTCCTGGGGTCGGTCCGCGACAATCTGCGGATCGCCGAACCATCCGCCGGGGACGCGCAGTTGTGGGCGGCACTGGCCGTGGTCGGCGCCGAGTCGTGGGTGCGGGACCTGCCGGAAGGGCTGGACACCGGGCTGGGCGAGGGCGGCCACGCCACCGACGGTTCGCAGGCGCAGCAACTGGCCCTGGCCCGGGTGGTACTGGCCGACCCGCACACGCTGATCCTCGACGAGGCGACGGCCCTGCTCGACCCGGCGACCGCCCGGCACACCGAGCGGGCGCTGGCCGCCGTCCTGGAGGGCCGTACGGTCATCGCCGTAGCGCACCGGCTGCACACCGCGCACGACGCGGACCGCGTGGCCGTCATGGAGGACGGCCGGCTCACCGAACTCGGCACGCACGACGCCCTGGTGGCATCCGGCGGGGTGTACGCGTCCCTGTGGCACTCCTGGCACGGCGACCACCCCAGCGGCCCGTCCGGGGGAGTGTGAGGACAGGCCCCCGGCAACGGGACGGGGAAGGACTGCGGGCCGCGCCCCCAGAGCCCACCTCCCCAGTCCGGCCGGGGGTACCCCCTCCGGGGTGGTTCGAGGACGAGCCCGTCAAGGGCCGATGGGGGATCTGGGGGCGCGGCCCTCGGGGACGGGACGGGAAGGGAAGGGACGGGACGGGAAGGGGAGGCGGGGGCGGGGACGGGGGCGAGAAAGCCAAGGCCCGTCAACCCGTCACGGGTGCCGCGTTCCCCCCAGGTCCGCAGCGCACCGTCCAGGCGGACTCGGCGAGATTCTCGTGGATACGGACATCCACCTCCGTGGCCGCCCGCCCGCCCGGCACATCGGCGTGCGCGGCGGTACAGGCGAGCTGGCTGACCGCCGCCACGTCCAGCTCGCCGGTACTGACCGCGCCGGGGACGCGGAGGTCGACGACCCCGGCTCTCGCGGTGGCGGTGAGCCGCCCGTTCATGGGCGGCACCGCGGTCGTCAGGCCGCGCTCCCTCTCGGCCTCGGTGGGCCCCGCCAGAAGGAGGTCGAGCGCCTCCTGGGGACCGAGCGGCCGGCCGACGGCGCGTGAGACGGCGCGGATGCCGTAGGGGCCGGTGAAGTAGAGACGTACCGAGCGCTCCTCCGTACCGGGCTGCTGGATGCCCGAGGCGGGCGCACCGGCCCGGACGGGTCCGGAGGGGGTGATGCCGCAGCCGGCGACGGTCGCGAGCAGCACGACGAGCAGTACGCCGCCGGTCCGGAGTGTCATGGCCGCTCCCGCGGGGTGCCGGCGAGGGGAAGGGTGAGGGTGAAGACGGCCCCGCCACCGGAGGCGTTGGCCGCGACGAGGGTGCCGCCGTGCAGGGCGGCGTTCTCGCGGGCGAGGGCGAGGCCGAGACCGCTGCCCCCGGAGCGGGCACGGGCGGTGTCGGCCTTGTAGAAACGCTCGAAGACGTGCGGGAGGGCTTCCTCGGGGATGCCGGGTCCGTGGTCGGTGACGGTGAGCACGGCCCGGCCGTCCCTCACCCGGGCGGACACGCTGACCGGAGGCCGCCCATGGCGCAGCGCGTTGCCGACCAGGTTGGCGAGCACCACGTCGACGCGCCGCGGGTCGACCCGTACCGGGACCGGCTCCGCGAGGCGGGCGGCGACGCGCTCGTCGTCGCTCCAGCCCCGCACCTGGAGCGACTTGACCACGATGGTGCGCAGGTCCACGTCCTCGAGGTGCACCCGGGCGGCTCCCGCGTCGAAGCGCGAGACCTCCATCAGGTCCTCGGCCAGCCGGGCCAGGGTGCGGGTCTCCGAGCTGATCAGGCGGACGGCATCGGCGGTGTCGGGGGGCAGGACGCCGGAGGCGGCGTCCTCGTCGAGCACTTCGGTGACGGCGGTCATGGCGGCGAGCGGTGTGCGCAGTTCGTGGGCGACGTCGGCGGCGAACCGGCGGGCCCGTGCCTCCATGCGACGCAGCTCCGTGTCGTCCTTCTCCAGTGTCCCGGCCATGGTGTTGAACGACCGTGCGAGAGCGGCGAGTTCGTCGCGTCCGTCGGCGTCGATACGGGTGCCGAGCTCCCCCGCGGTGATGCGCTCGGCGCCGTGGCGCAGACGCCGTACGGGGTGCAGCACGCTGCGGGCGGCGAGCAGGGCCGGTACGAGGGCAAGCAGCAGCGCGGCGAGCGCCCCCGCCTGGGCCGCGGTGACCAGGGCGTCGATGTCCGTCCGGTCGTCGTCGAGCGGGAAGGAGACGTACGCCGTCAGTCCGGAGAGCCGGTCCGCGTCGTCGGTGCGGCCCGGGTCCTCCGCGTAGGCGACGGGCATGCCGAGGGCCAGCCAGGGACGGCCCTGGTGATCGACGTACTGGTAGGCCGCCGCCCCGTCGTCCTCGACGGCGCGGCGGAGTGCGTCGGGTACCGGCGGGGCGGCGGCGGTGTCCGCCGTCAGGGGGCCGTCCCGGTACGCGGCCGCCGCGGACCAGTTCCGGGTCCCTCCCGCCCGGTCGAGCTGGCGCGTCAGGCCCCGCAGATCCCCGGTGCCGGGCGGGAAGGCCAGGTCGGGGGCGAGGGAGTCGAGCTGGGTGCGCAGTTCGGCGACGGCGGCGTTCCGGGTGCGCTCCAGGATCGCGGAGCGGGCCTGCTGGAAGGTGAGGCCCGCGGTGAGCAGGGCGCCGAAGGCGGCGGCGAGGAGGAAGGCGACGACGAATCTGGCCCGGAGCCCCCGGGGAAGGCGGAGGGTCATCACAGGGGCCCGAAGCGGTAGCCGAAGCCGCGCACGGTCTGCACGTACACCGGTGTGCGGGGCTCGTCCTCGATCTTGGCGCGCAGGCGCATCACACAGGCGTCGACGAGGCGGACGTCGCCGTAGTACGAGTGCTCCCAGACCTGTTCGAGGAGTTGCCTGCGGGAGTAGACCTGGCCGGGGGCGGCCGTGAGGAACAGCAGGAGTTTGAGCTCGGAGGGGGCGAGGGCGAGTTCGGTGCCGTGCCGGGTGACGACCAGGGAGGTGCGGTCCACGGTGAGGCCGGCGTGCTGCTCCGTCCCTCCCGTCCCGGAGGCCGCCCCGGCGTCCTGGGCGGGGGCGACCCGGCGCAGGACGGCCTTCATCCGGGCCGCGAGGATCTCCGGGCCCGCGGGTTTGACGATGTAGTCGTCGGCGCCCGCCTCCAGCCCGACGATCACGTCGACCTCGTCGCCGCGCGCGGAGAGGATGATGACGGGGAGCTGCCGGTCCTCCCGGATCCGGCGGCACACCTCCAGGCCGCTCATCCTGGGCAGCATCAGGTCAAGCAGCACCAGGTCGGGCCGGCGGCGTTCCAGCGCCAGCAGTCCGGTCTCACCGCTGCCGGCCACCTCCACCTCGTGCCCCCGGCGTTTCAGCGCGAGGGTGACTCCCTTCTGCACGGCGGGGTCGTCTTCGATGAGCAGGACTCGGACCATGTGAGGGTGCGCTCTTCTCCTGCGGGGCTGCGGCGTTCTTGACCAGGATGCTCGAAGCGTATGACGCCTGTTCCCGCATCGTGTGAGGAAACGATGACGGACGTTCCGGGGCGGCGCCGGCGTGGGCTGTGCTCGATGCATGACCTTCGAGAACCTCCCCTCCGCCCGTCGCTCGTCCGCGCTCTTCCTGACCTCGGCGGTGGCCCTGCTCGCGCTGACCGCCTGCCAGTCCTCGGAGGGCTCCTCCGGAGCCTCGGCCGGGGGTGCCACCCCCTCCACCGGCGGATCCGACGGCCGGAAGGACGACACCGGGGACGGCGCGACGCCACGGCGGCTGCTGTGGATGGGCGACTCGATCAGCGAGGCACAGGTGCCGGCGGTGAACGCGGCCATGAAGGCGGCAGGAGTCGCCTTCGAGTCGATGGCCTCCACCGGCGGCGGCGGTGTCGTCGGCGAGATCGCCGAACCCACCTGGAAGACCCTCCCCACGTCCCTGGCGTCCTTCCGGCCGGACGTCGTCGCCTACCAGATCACCACCTACGACTGGGGCACCCCCGACGAGCAGCGCGCCGCCTACGAGCGGCTGGCCGGGGCGGTGAACGACGCGGGCGCCGAGCTGCTGCTGGTGTCCGCTCCCCCGTTCGAGGTGGACGACTTCTACACGCCGCACGAGGACGAGATCAGGTCCGCGCCGAAGTCCGCCGAGGCGGTCGCGGACCGGCACCCGGAGACGGTCCGCTTCCTCGACGCCGCCCCCCTGTGGGGGACCGACAGCGGCGCGGCCACGGCCCAGCGGAGCAAGGACGGCATCCACTCCTGCCAGCAGGGCTCGGCCGCCTTCGCCCAGTGGTTCGGCAAGGAGCTCCACACGCTCTACGGCTTCACCCCGGCCGAGCCGAAGGAGTGGGCCACCGGGTCGTGGACCGGCGAGAAGGTGTTCAGCCGGCTCGGCTGCCCGTAGCCATCACCCTCAGCCCGGACCACCGACCCCGGAGACCCGCACCCGTGCAGACAGTACCCATGCAGACAGCACCGTTCAGGACGAGACGCCGTCGCACCGCCGGACCGGCGGCGTCGGGCAAACGGCACATCGCGCCGCTGGACGGGCTGCGGGGGGTGGCCGTCCTGGGGGTGCTGTTGTTCCATGCCGGTCACCTCGGCGGAGGCTTCCTCGGCGTCGACCTGTTCTTCGTCCTGTCCGGTTTTCTGATTACCGGGCTGTTGCTGAAGGAGGCGCGGGAGGGCGACGGCCGTATCCATCTCATGGCGTTCTGGGGACGGCGCGCACGGCGTCTGCTGCCCGCGCTCGCCGTCACCGTGGCGGGCACCCTGCTCCTGCTCCTGGCGTTCGGTCCGCCGTCACTGCTCCGGTTCGCACGCGAGGACGCGCCCTGGGTGGCGGCGAACCTCACCAACTGGCATTTCGTCGCCGACGGGGCCGGTTACTGGAACGGCGCGGACACCCGGGTGTTCGGCCACCTGTGGAGCATCGCCGTCGAGGAGCAGTTCTATCTGGTCTGGCCCGTGCTGGTGGGGCTGCTCGCGCGGGGGCGCGACGCGCACCGGCGCATCGCCGCCGTGGCCGGGGCCGGGGCCGTCGTCTCGCTGGTCCTCATGGTCGCCCTCACCGCCTCGGCCGGGCCCGGCGACACGACCCGCGTCTACGAGGGCACCGACACCCGTGCCTTCTCCCTGCTGCTCGGTTCCCTGGCGGCCACGGCACCGGCCACGCGTCTGTTCACCCGGTTCCGTGAGGCCGCCCTGCGCCGGGGCGGCCTGGCCCTGGCCTGCGCGATCGGGGTCTACTGGGCGCTGGCCGACGGGCAGCGGACCCCGTCCCTGTTCCAGGGCGGTCTGTTCCTGCACTCCCTGGCCGCCGCCCTGCTCATCGGCTGCCTCGCCCACGCGCCGCACGGCCCGCTGGGCCGCGTCCTCGCCGTACCCGTGCTGCGGCGGCTCGGCGGTCTCTCGTACAGCCTCTACCTGTGGCACTGGCCCGTGTTCCTGCTGCTCGACGAGGAACGTCTGGGCCTGTCCGGCCCGCCCCGAACGGCCGTCCTCCTCGCCCTGTCCGTCCTCGCGGCCTGGCTGTCCAAGGTGCTGGTGGAGGATCCGGTGCGGTTCCGGGCCCGGTGGGCGACCGGCCGCGGCGGCGTCCTCGCCCTCGTCGCCGCGTTCGCCGCGCTGACCGTCCTGTGGACCCTGATTCCCGAGCCGCGGACAGGGGCCGGTTCCGTCGACGTCACGCGCCTCATGTCGGGCGACGGCTGATCCCGCACGCTCCGAGACCCCCTCTCTCTGCGGCAACCCCGTCTTGACCGTTCGTATACCGAACCCCAACTCCCGGACAACGAACGATTTCCGGCCAAAGTTTTGACGCGCTCCTGACAGCAACCGGGATCCCCTGCCACTCTTCCCACGGCCGCTTCACAGCAACCCCACAGCTTCACCCCACCGCTGCACGGCGGCCACCAGCTCAGAGCACTTCCGTTCTGCCCGGACGGCTCACCCGCCGACCGGTCTCCCCAGGCCGCGCGACCCGCGGCCGCGCAGAAGGAGTCAGCGTTGAGAACCAGGTCGTCCCACAGACGCACCCCCCACCGCCGCGCCGCCGCCGTCGCCCTCGCCGGGGTGGCCGCGCTGATCGCCACGGCCGTGCAGTCCGGCACCGCCACCGCCGCCCCGGAGCAGACACCGGCGGCCGCGAGCAAGGCGAAGCCGGGGTCCGAGTCGGTCAAGCTCACCCCCGCCCAGCGCGCCGCACTGATCCGCGAGGCCAACGCCACCAAGGCGGAGACCGCGAAGGACCTCGGACTGGGCGCGAAGGAGAAGCTCGTCGTCCGTGACGTCCTCAAGGACCGCGACGGCACCGTGCACGTCCGCTACGAGCGCACCTACGACGGTCTGCCCGTCCTCGGCGGCGACCTGGTCGTCCAGGGCGACACGGCCGGCGAGGCCGACGCCGTCGTCAAGGCCACCCGGACCGCGGTGAAGCCCGCGACCACCACCGCCAAGGTGCCGGCCGCCAAGGCCGAGCAGCAGGCCCTGTCCGCCGCCAGGGCCGAGAAGGCCGAGGGCGCCGACGTCGACCGCGCCCCGCGCAAGGTGATCTGGGCGGCGAAGGGCACGCCGGTCGTGGCCTACGAGACGGTCGTCGGCGGCCTCCAGCACGACGGCACCCCGCAGGAGCTGCACGTCGTCACGGACGCCACCACGGGCGAGAAGCTGTACGAGTGGGAGGCCATCCAGAACGGAACCGGCCACACCGTCTACAGCGGCACCGTCGACCTGACCACCACGCAGTCGGGGTCCTCGTACAACCTCACCGACGGGGCGCGCGGCGGGCACAAGACGTACAACCTCAACCGCGGCACGTCCGGCACCGGCACGCTGTTCTCCGGCTCCGACGACGTCTGGGGCAACGGCAGCCCGTCCAACCTGGAGTCGGCCGCCGCCGACGCCCACTACGGGGCCGCGCTGACCTGGGACTACTACAAGAACGTGCACGGCCGCAGCGGTATCCGCGGCGACGGCGTGGGCGCCTACTCCCGGGTCCACTACGGCAACAACTACGTCAACGCCTTCTGGTCGGACAGCTGCTTCTGCATGACCTACGGCGACGGCTCCGGCAACGCCAACCCGCTCACCTCGATCGACGTGGCCGCGCACGAGATGACCCACGGTCTGACCTCGAACACCGCGGGCCTCAACTACAGCGGTGAGTCCGGCGGCCTGAACGAGGCGACGAGCGACATCTTCGGCTCGACGGTCGAGTTCTACGCCAACAACTCCTCCGACGTCGGTGACTACCTCATCGGCGAGGAGATCGACATCAACGGCGACGGCACCCCGTTGCGCTACATGGACAAGCCGAGCAAGGACGGCGCGTCCAAGGACTCCTGGTACTCGGGCATCGGCGGCATCGACGTCCACTACTCGTCCGGGCCCGCGAACCACTTCTTCTACCTGCTGAGCGAGGGCAGCGGCACCAAGACCATCAACGGTGTCACCTACAACTCGCCCACCTCGGACGGCCTCCCGGTCACCGGCATCGGCCGCGCCAAGGCGGAGAAGATCTGGTTCCGCGCGCTGACCACGAAGTTCACCTCCACCACCAACTACGCCGGCGCCCGCACCGGCACCCTGGCGGCCACCGGTGAGCTGTACGGCACGGACAGCGCCGAGTACAAGGGCGTGCAGGACGCGTGGGCGGCCATCAACGTCGGCTCGCGCCCCGGTGACGGCGGTGACGGCGGCGGTACGTCCTTCGAGAACACCGCCGACGTGTCGATCCCGGACAACGGTGCCGCGGTGACGTCCTCGATCACCGTCACCGGACGGACGGGCAACGCGCCGTCCAACCTCCAGGTCACCACCGACATCGAGCACACCTGGAGCGGTGACCTGGTCGTCGACCTGGTGGCCCCGGACGGCACGGTGTACAACCTGCGCAACCGCACCGGTGGCTCCGCGGACGACATCAAGGAGACCTTCACGGTCAACGCCTCCGCCGAGACCGCCAACGGCACCTGGAAGCTGCGGGTGCAGGACCGGGCACGGTACGACACCGGCTACATCAGCGGCTGGAAGCTCACCTTCCCGTAAAGAAGCTCACCTTCCCGTAAACCGGGAGCGAATGACCCGAGCGGGGCCCCGCCTTCCCCGAAGGCGTGGGCGCCGCCCTACTCTTGGGTCCCATGTCTTCGGCGGACTTCACCTACGACCACGTCGGCGCGACCCGGGATCCCGGATTCTGCCCTCCCGGCTACCACCCCATGCGGGTGCGCACCCGGCTCGGCGAGGGCGAGCCGGTCTTCCGTCAGGCGGCGGAAGCACTGCTCACCTGGGAAATGCACCGGGAACTGGGCGTCGGCATCGAGGCCACCGCCGACCGCGCGGCCCCGGACGTCGACGTCACCGTCACTCTCGCCGGGGTGGTCAAGGCACCCTGCCGGGTGGTGTGGACGGTCGAGGAGCACCGCAGGGCCGGCTGGGCGTACGGCACCCTGGCCGGCCACCCGGAGAGCGGCGAGGAGGCCTTCGTGGTGGACCGCACGGGTGACGGGACGGTGTGGCTGACCGTCTCGGCGTTCAGCCGGGCGGCCCGCTGGTACTCCCGCGCGGGCGGCCCGGCCACCCGCGGCCTCCAGCACGCCTACGCCCGCCGCTGCGGCAAGGTCCTCCACCGCCTGGCCACGCGGGGCCTCGAGGAGTACTGACCTGCGCAACCGTCGCTCGCGTGACCGCGCGGTCGACGCGGAACGGCCCGGTGCTGTGGCTCGGTGGTCCCGCTCCATCGGTTCGAATGTTTCGAATCATCACGCGGGCGACGACGCCGACTCCCCCTCCGTCAGCACCTGAGCACCCCTTCCGACCCAGGTGCGGCAAAGGTTCGCGCCATCGAAAAAGTTCGGGAACATTACGAAACCATTGACAACTCCGTGCCCCCGCACGACTGTTGTGGCGCTCTCCGGTCGTACGTGCGGCGTAGGCGTAGGACCGGTCTCTGTCGCCTCGTTGGTGAGCGCCGAGGTGTGTTCGGCGTGTCCCCTGTCACCGGCGGTGCCCTTCACGAGGAGGAACCGTTCCATGAGCGCACCCCCACACGACTCCGGTCCCCGTCCGGTCAGCCGCAGAAAGCTCATCCTCGGCGGTGCCGGGGCACTGGTGGCAGCGGCAGGGTCGGGACTGCTGCTGCCCGGTACGGCACGCGCCGACCAGGTCCTCACCGGCAACTCGACCGGTACGTACAACGGGTACTACTACTCCTTCTGGACCGACTCCCCCGGCTCCGTCACCATGACGCTGGGGGCCGCCGGGCAGTACAGCAGCCGGTGGAGCAACACGAACAACTGGGTCGGCGGCCTCGGCTGGAGCAACGGAAGCCGCCGCAACGTCACCTACTCCGGCACGTTCGACCCGGGCAGCAACGGCTACCTGGCGCTGTACGGGTGGACCTCCAACCCGCTGGTGGAGTACTACATCGTCGAGAACCACGGCCTGTACAACCCCGGGTCGGGGGGCCAGCGGCGCGGCACGGTCAACGCCGACGGCGGTACGTACACGATCTACGAGTCCACCCGGGTCAACGCTCCGTCGGTGGAGGGCACCCGGACCTTCCAGCAGTACTGGAGCGTCCGGAACAGCAAGCGGTCCAGCGGCACCATCAACACCGGCACCCACTTCGACGCCTGGCAGGCGGCCGGGATGCCGCTGGGGGCCTTCAACTACTACATGATCATGGCTACCGAGGGCTACCAGAGCTCCGGCAGCTCCAACATCTCCCTCAGCGGCGGGGGCACCACACCCCCACCGGACGACGGGGAGACGACACCGCCGCCGGCGACGGGCGCCTGCAACGCCACGTACCGCACGACCAACGCGTGGAACAACGGGTTCAACGGTGAGGTGACCATCACCGCGGGCAGCGGCGGCGTCTCCAACTGGAGCGTGCCGCTGACGTTCGCCGGCAACCAGACGATCGTCTCACTCTGGAACGGCACCGCCAGCAGGAGCGGGAACGTGGTGACCGTGACCCCGGCCGGCCACAACCGCACCCTGAGCGCGGGGCAGTCGACGTCGTTCGGCTTCACCGTCAACGGGCCCTCCAGCCCTGCGCCGTCGGTCGGCAGCTGCGGCGCGGGCTGATCCGACGGCCCCTCCTCACCCGCCACGCCTCGGCGCGGTGCCCCCGGCACCGCGCCGTCGCGTGCCCGGGGCCGCCTCACCGCATCAGCAGCCCCGCAGCCTCCGCCAGATCCTCCGACGGCACCGCGACCAAGCCCAGTTCGGCCCCGGACGCCAGCAGCCGATGGCTGGGCAGAATCCGGACCGTGTACCCGAACGGCCCCGTGCGGTCCAGGGACAGCGGCCCCTCGTACACCCACCGCCCCTCCTGGTCGGGATGGCCCGCCGGCTTCAGCGGCACAGCCGCCGCGTCGGTGATGCGGTCCTCCTCGTCCACCCGCCCGGAGACCGCCTGCACCTCGACGTCCTCCGGCTTCAGACCGCCGAGACCCACCCGCACCCGCAACCCGAGCGTGGTACCCAGCTCCGCGGTCGCGGTCGCCACGGACGTCTCGACATGGTCGACGGTCACACCGTGCCAAGCGCCCCGCACTCTCGCCTTCCACGCGGCGAGCGCCCGCGCGGAGTCCGCGTCCATCGCGCGGTGCGCGTGCGCGGCGGGCGCGTACAGCCGCTCGACGTACTCCCGGACCATCCGCCCGGCCAGTACCTTCGGCCCGAGCAGGCTCAGCGTCCGGCGCACCATCTCGATCCAGCGGTCCGGCAGGCCACTGCGCCCACGCTCGTAGAAGGCCCGCGTCACCCGCTGCTCGAGCAGGTCGTACAGCGCCGCGGCCTCTATGTCGTCCCGCCGGTCCGGATCGGTCCCGACGCCGTCCGCCGTGGGAATGGCCCAGCCGAAGTCGGGCTGGAACCACTCGTCCCACCAGCCGTCCAGGACGGACAGGTTGAGGCAGCCGTTGAGCGCCGCCTTCATCCCGCTGGTGCCGCACGCCTCCAGCGGCCTGAGCGGATTGTTCAACCAGATGTCGCAGCCCGGGTAGAGCTTCTGCGCCATCGCCATGCCGTAGTCGGGCAGGAACACGATCCGGTGGCGTACGCGCGGGTCGTCGGCGAAGCGGACCAGCTCCTGGATGAGCCGCTTGCCGCCGTCGTCCGCCGGGTGCGCCTTGCCCGCGATCACGATCTGCACCGGCCGCTCGGGATGCAGCAGCAGGTCCATCAGCCGGTCCCGGTCGCGCAGCATCAACGTCAGCCGTTTGTACGACGGGACGCGCCGCGCGAAGCCGATGGTCAGCACGTCCGGGTCGAGCACCCCGTCGATCCAGCCCAGCTCGGCCGTCCCGGCGCCGCGCTGCCGCCAGGAGGCGCGCAGCCGCTCACGGACCTCCAGCACCAGCAGCTCGCGCAGGGACCGGCGCAGCTCCCAGATGTCCTGGTCGGCGATGTCCGCTACGGAGTCCCAGCGGTCGGAGTCACCGATGCTCAGTGCCTCCTCGGCACGCTGGGCACCGATCTGGCGGGCGCCGAGCCGGAACACCTCGGGAGCGACCCAGGTGGGCGCGTGCACCCCGTTGGTGACGGAGGTGATGGGCACCTCCTCGGGGTCGAAGCCCGGCCAGAGGCCGGAGAACATCTCACGGCTGACGTGGCCGTGCAGCAGGGAGACGCCGTTGGCGCGCTGCGCGAGACGCAGGCCCATCACGGCCATGTTGAACAGGTTGGGCTCGCCCCCGGGATAGGTCTCCATGCCGAGCCGGAGGATGCGGTCGACCTCCATACCCGGCAGTTCGGCGTGGGGGCCGAAGTGCCGGGCGACCAGTTCGCGGTCGAAGCGGTCGATGCCGGCCGGGACGGGGGTGTGGGTGGTGAACACGGTCCCCGCGCGCACCGCCTCCAGGGCCGTGTCGAAGTCCAGCCCGTCGGCACGCAGTTCGGCGATGCGCTCCAGACCGAGGAAGCCGGCGTGGCCCTCGTTGGTGTGGAAGACCTCGGGTGCGGCGTGCCCGGTGAGCCGGCAGTACGTGCGCACCGCCCGGACCCCTCCTATACCGAGCAGCATCTCCTGGAGCAGCCGGTGCTCGCTGCCGCCGCCGTAGAGCCGGTCGGTCACTCCGCGTTCGCCGAGGTCGTTCTCCTCGACGTCGGAATCCAGCAGGAGCAGCGGGATCCTGCCCACCTGGGCCAGCCAGACCCGGGCGCGCAGCGAGCGGTCGCCGGGCAGGGCGAGGGTGATGTGGGCGGGGGTGCCGTCGGATTCCCTGAGCTGGTCCAGGGGCAGCTCGTTGGGGTCGAGGACGGGATAGTGCTCCTGCTGCCAGCCGTCCCGGGACAGGGACTGGCGGAAGTAGCCGTGCCGGTAGAGCAGACCGACGCCGATGAGGGGGGCGCCGAGGTCGCTGGCGGCCTTGAGATGGTCACCGGCCAGGATGCCGAGACCACCGGAGTACTGCGGCAGCGCGGCGGTGATGCCGAACTCGGGGGAGAAGTAGGCGACGGCGGCGGGCGGCCGTCCGCCCTGCGCCTGGTACCAGCGGTCGCCGGTCATATAGGCGTCAAGATCGCCCGCGACCGCGTCGAGGCGGTCCAGGAAGTCACGGTCCCCGGCCAGCTCGGCGAGCCGCTCGGTCGCCACGCTGCCGAGCAGCCGTACGGGGTCGCGGCCGGCGGCGGCCCAGCGCTCGGGGTCGACGGAGCGGAACAGGTCACGGGTCCCGTCGTGCCAGGACCAGCGCAGATTGCGGGCCAGATCGCTCAAGGGCCGGAGGGGTTCGGGGAGCACGGGTCGGACGGTGAATCGACGGATCGCCTTCACTGGTCACCTCGGCGCGTTCGTGAGAGACGCGGTGTGCGTCCGGGCATCGTTGCCGACAGTACCGGCGCGGGCACCGTCCACGCGGCAGCCGGAAGGCTCGGGTACCTTCGTGCGCCTGTCCAAACGATTCATCTCATGGCGGATATGGCTGATTCCGCCCCCATCGGCGCCCTTGCCCCGCTTCTTCCCGCATGAGGAGGCTGCCACCCGGACGTGTCGGGCGGCAGCGGTAGCAGGGTCCCCCCGTTCGCTCGGGGCCGGACCGGGGAGCGGGCCGGGCGTGGTGGGGTGCGAAGCGGAGGGGGCGACGACGCGAGGCCGGGACAGCGGCGGCGGGGTGCCTGCCTCCCCGCGTACGCGGGAGGGCCGGGGCCCGCGAGCCCGGTGCGGCCCGCACGGTGAAGCCCAAACCGAGGAGGGGGTCCGGATCATGACACGGACGAAGGCGGGCCGGCCACGTGGTACTCGCCGGCGGGAGTGAAGCAGGCCATCACGGTGGGCGACGCGACCGACCGGCAGGACAAGAATCCGGCCTTTTCCCACCACGGATCGGCGCTCGATCCGTTCACCCCGGGGCTGTCGATCACCTCGGTCTCCGCCGCGGGCGACACCGCGCGGGTCACGCACTCGGGCACGTCGATGGCGTCCCCGCATGTGGCGGGCGCGGCGGCGCTGCATCTCGCCGAGCACCGGCGGGCGACCCCGGCGTAGGTGGCGAGGGCACTGGTCAAGAGGGCTGCGAGCGGCAGGGTGTCGGGGCGCGGGCCGGACTCGCCGAACCGGCTGTTCCAGGTTCCGCGCCTGTGATGGCACACCCGCGCGGTGCCGGGTTCCGGGGCCCGGGACTGGCGCCGGTGGAGGTGGGAACGAGCCCACCGTGGACGCGCTCAGGACCGGCTCCGTCCCGTGCGGGCGGGGCCGGTCTTTTGTGTCGACATACGCGCGAGTAGTTAACAATCCGCCGGATTGCCCACCCGAACAGTGTGGGAAGGCTCCTGCGGGTACCCCCACAGAAACCCCGCAGGACCCACCTTCCCACAGTCATCCGCCCACCCACGTTGACGCGGACAGGAGCGGTCATGCCCGCCAAGCACCACTCGTCCTCACCTCCGAAGCACGGCGCCCCGCCCGTGAAACGCGGCGCCGGAACCCCTCCCGGCCGCCGCGCCGAGACCGGTCCCCCGCCGGCGCCCGCCGTCGTCCCCGCACCGCCGCCCGCCGCCGGTCCCGTGACCGCCGTGGGGCGCATCCCCGTGCTCGACGTCCGGCCGATGGTCCTGCAGGGGCGCCGGCCGGCCAAGGCGGTGACCGGCGAGACGTTCGAGATCTCGGCCACCGTGTTCCGGGAGGGGCACGACGCGGTGGCCGCCGATGTGGTGCTGGAGGATCCCGAGGGGCGTCCGGGGCCGTTCATCCCGATGCGGGAGCCGGCGCCCGGCACGGACCGGTGGGGGGCGACCGTCACCGCCGGGGAGCCCGGCCTGTGGACGTACACCGTTCGGGCGTGGGGCGACCCGGTCACCACCTGGCGGCATCACGCGCGGATCAAGATCCCGGCGGGCATGGACATCGAGACCGTCCTGGAGGAGGGCGCCCGGCTCTACGAACGGGCGGCGGCCGGAGTGCCGGACTCCGGGCCCCGGGGCGTGCTGCTCGCCGCCGTGGACGCGCTGCGCGAGGAGAGCCGTCCGGCGGCGTCCCGGCTGGCGGCGGCGTTGACGCCGGAGGTGGACGCGGTGCTGGCCCGGCATCCGCTGCGGGAGCTGGTCACCAGCAGTGATCCGCTCCCCCTGCTGGTGGAACGCGAGCGGGCCCTGTACGGCGCCTGGTACGAGTTCTTCCCCCGCTCCGAGGGCACACCCGCCCAGCCGCACGGCACCTTCACCACCGCCGCCCGCCGCCTCCCGGCGATCGCCGGGATGGGCTTCGACGTCCTCTACCTCCCCCCGGTCCACCCGATCGGCACCACCTTCCGCAAGGGCCCCAACAACACCCTCGACGCCGGCCCCGACGACGTCGGCGTCCCCTGGGCGATCGGCTCCCCCGAGGGCGGCCACGACGCCGTCCACCCGCACCTGGGAACACTGGAGGACTTCGCCCGCTTCGTCGCGCGCGCCGGTGAACTCGGGCTCGAAGTCGCCCTCGACTTCGCCCTGCAGTGCTCCCCCGACCACCC